>CAZMDT010000017.1:16311-20443 GCA_964564965.1 uncultured Planctomycetaceae bacterium
CGTCACCCACTCGTTGCGCTCCGTGACGGCGCGCTGCTCCATCTCGAGGATGAGCTTCTCGTCGACGTACCGGTCGTCCCAGTCCTTCAGGAACACGTCGAGCATGAAGTTCTCGCCGATGGCGCACCGCCAGAGGTTGCGGTCGGGGAACTCGTAGCGCCGCCCCTCGATCTCGATCGTCCGCATCTCGCCCGAAACGTCCTTCGTGAACGACTGCGTCGGGCACTGTTTCACGCACAGCTTGCAGCGGTCACAGAGCGCCGGGCCCTGGTACATCGGCGTCGCCTCGAACGCCGCGTCCGTGATGATGCTCACGAACCGCTGACGCGGGCCGTACTGCGGCGTCAGGCAGATGTTCTGCCAGCCGATCTCCCCGAGCCCCGCGCACACGGCGGCGTAGTAGTGGCACATGTCGCCCGCCCACCCGCGGTCGCGCCCGTTCGAGCGGTAGCGCCACGCGCCCGACTGGCGGACGAACATCGCCCGCCGCCCCCGCGCCTGGAGCAGCTTGCAGACGTGCCAGGCGATGTCCTGAAGCATGGCCGAGACGCTCATCTGCGTCAATGCCGGGCCCGGATAGCGCGGGTCGGCCTCCGCGCCGAGCTCCGTCGGGGCGTCCAGGAAGTGGCAGCCGCACACGATCACCGACTGCGCCGCCGTGAACACGCCCTGCGGGCTGTGCTCGATGGGCGCCTTCGCCCAGCGCGACACCGGCGCGAAACCGACGAGGTCGGCGCCGAACGCGCGGGCGCACCGCTCAACATCCTGCCTGAGATCAGAGGTCGCCTGGATCACTTCGCAACTCCTTCGGCCGCGGCAGCCTTCGTCGCGGGGCCCCCTGCCGCCCGGGCCGTCAGCTTCTCGGTCAGCTCCGCGGAGGCCCGTTCGCCGGCGCGGAGGATGGCGTCTCGGTGCTCGCCTTCGTAGCGCATGGCGGGCAGCGCCACGCCGAGGGCGGCAACGACCCGCCCGGCCTCGCGGACCGGCCACCCCGCCTGCACCAGCTCCGGTACGTCGGTGGTGACGTGGCGCCCCTGCTCGCGGATGCGGGCCAGCGCCTCGCGCAGCGCCGCGGCGTCCGCGGCCTCCGGCCAGCTCCGCCCCGGCGCCCCGTGCGCGGCGAGCAGCCGCTCCACCTCGCCGGCCGGCTGATGCGCCAGCAGCACCCGCCCCGTCGCCGTCTCGTACACGTCGTTTCGATAGGGCTGGTCGAGCCGGACGCGAATGGCCGGGCTGCCGTGCGCCACGCACAGGATGTACCGCTTGCCGTGGCTGAGCGTGGCCAACAGGGCGGTCTCGGCGAGTTCGGCGCCGAGGCGGGCGACAACCGGCTCGGCCGGAGCGATCAGGTCGCGGCGGTAAGGCCCGTGCCGCGTGAGGAAGTACAGCGCCCCGCCGAGGCGGTAGCCCTTCTTGGGGGCCTCCTGCTCGACCAGGCCGCGGTGGATGAGCGTCTTCAGGATGTTGGCGCAGGTGGCGGCGTTGAGGCCGAGGCGGCCGGCGATCTCGCCAAGGCCCACAGCCTGCTCCGGCCGGCCCGACAGCAGATCGAGGATGTCAAACGCCTTGTGAAGGACGCGAATCATTTCAGCATTATGGAATACACATTGCGCATGACAAAATAACATCGCCAGCGGCGCGTGTCAATGCTGGATTTCGGAACATCTTGGGAAATGTGGCGGCAGGATGACCTGCCCGCGCCCGACCGCTCAGCGATTGGCCTTCAGGTAGCGGTCGATGGCGGCGGCGGCATTCTTGCCGTCGCCCATCGCCAGGATGACCGTGGCCCCGCCGCGCACGATGTCCCCGCCGGCGAACACCCCCGGAATCGAGGTCATCTGGTTCTCGTCGACCTCGATGTTGCCCCATCGGTTGAGCCTCAACTGCGGGCACGTCGCCGTCAGCAGCGGGTTCGCCCGCGTGCCGATCGCCACGACCGCCAGATCGGCGGGCAGCTCGTACTCGCTGCCGTCGATCGGCACCGGGCGGCGGCGGCCGGAGGCGTCCGGCTCGCCCAGCTGCATCCGCCGCAGCCGAACCGCGCGCACCCAGCCGTCCTCGTCACCGAGAATCTCCAGCGGCGACACGAGGAACTGAAACTCCACGCCCTCCTCTTCGGCGTGCTTGATTTCCTCGGCTCGTGCGGGCATCTCGGCCCGGCTGCGGCGATAGGCGAGCACGGCGGGGTCGGCCCCCAGCCGCCGCGCGATGCGGACGGCGTCCATCGCCGTGTTGCCGCCGCCGAACACGACGGCCGAAGCCCCGCGGGCGACGGGCGTGGCCGCGTCGGGGCGGTAGGCGCCCATCAGGTTCACGCGGGTGAGGTATTCGTTGGCGGAGTAGACGCCCTTGAGGTTCTCGCCGGGGACGTTCAGGAACATGGGCAGCCCGGCGCCGTTGGCGATGAAGCACGCGTCGAACTCATCCCTGATCTGGTCGACGGTGACCGTCTTGCCGACGATGACGTTGGTCTCGATCGTCACGCCGAGGGCCTCGAGGTTCGCCACCTCGCGGTCGATGATTGCCTTCGGCAGGCGGAACTCGGGGATGCCGTAGCGCAGCACCCCGCCGGGCGCATGGAGCGCCTCGAAGACGATGACGTGGTGGCCGAGGCGCGCCAGCTCGCCGGCGGCGGTCAGCCCGCCGGGGCCGGAGCCCACCACGCACACGCTGAAGCCCGTCCTCTCGGTCGGCGGGGGCGGCATGCGGCCATGCTCGGCGGCCCAGTCGGCAACAAACCGCTCCAGCCAGCCGACGGCGACCGGCTCGCCCTTCCGGCCGCGGACGCACTCGGCCTCGCACTGCTTCTCCTGCGGGCAGACCCGTCCCGTCGTGGCGGGCAGGGCGTTGTCGGCCTGGAGGAGGTCCGCCGCCGCGGCGAAGTCGCCCTCCGCCACCTTCGCCAGGAACTCCGGAATCCGCACGCGCACGGGGCACCCGGCCACGCACGGGTGCCCCTTGCACATCAGGCAGCGGCGCGCCTCCTCGACGGCGGCGGCCTCGCCGAGCCCCAGGTTCACCTCCGCGAAGTTGCCGGCGCGGACGGAGGCGTCCTGCTCGGGCATGGTGGTTCGCCTGATGGCCAGGCGCTCTTTGGCGGTGAGCTTCTCGGCGCTCATGGCCGGCCCTCCCGCGGCGCCGAGGGCCCCTGGAGGCGGCAGCGATGGGAATCGTACGCCCCCTGCCGGTCCGCCAGCTCCCGGAAGTCCACCTGGTGCCCGTCGAACTCCGGGCCGTCCACGCAGGCGAACTTCACCTCCCCCCCGACGGTCACGCGGCACCCGCCGCACATCCCCGTCCCGTCCACCATGATCGGGTTCAGGCTGACGATCGTGCGGACGCCCAGCGGGCGCGTCTGCTCCGCCACCGCCGCCATCATCGGCACCGGCCCCACGGCAAACACCGCTTCGGGCCGCCGGCCTTCGTCAGCCAGCAGCTCACCCAGCACCACCGTGACGAAGCCCTTCACGCCGGCCGAACCGTCCTCCGTCGTCACCCGCACGTCACGGCAGAACGCCGCCAGCTCCTCGCGAAGGATCACGAACGCCTCGCTCCGGCCGCCGATGACGGCGGTGACCTCGTTGCCGGCCTCGGCGAGGGCCTTGGCAAGCGGGAACAGCACGGCGGTGCCGACACCGCCGCCCACGCAGACGACGTTGCCCCAGCTCTCGATTTCGGTGGGCCTGCCGAGGGGCCCCGCGACGTCGCGGAGGGCGCCGCCGGCGTGGATGGCGGTGATCTGCTGCGTGCCGGCGCCGAGGGCCTGGACGATCAGCGTGATCGTGCCGGCGGAGGGGTCGGCGTCGGCGATGGTCAGCGGAATCCGCTCGCTGCCCTCGCCGGCGCGGACGATGACGAACTGCCCCGGCTGCCTGGCCGCGGCCACGCGCGGCGCCTCCACCACCAGCCGGTGCACCTTCGGGGCGATCTCCTCGTTGTGGACGACATCGAACACAAGCCGGGCTCTCCGGATGGCGGGACCGGGAGCGGCCCCTGGGCGGGCACAGGCCCTGAGCACCACTATACGCCCGCGTGCCGCGGGTCCGAAAGCGATTTGCGGCGGCCCGCCCCGCCCCCCCCCCCGGCCCTCCGGGGGCGCCGCCCCGCCGGCGGGCGCGCGACCCCCCCCCCC
>CAZMDT010000018.1:0-17527 GCA_964564965.1 uncultured Planctomycetaceae bacterium
CGGGCGAGTTCTTCCTGCATCGCGAGCTTCTTCTGGAGCCGCCGGCCCCGGAGCATTCTGAGGAACCGGCTGGGTGGGAGCTTGAAGAAAGCGATGATGTCCTCGGCGCACATCTCGTTTTCCCGCAGGAGCATGTAGAGCGTGTGGGCGTTCCTCGGCAGCGGCCTGTATTCCATCGTCGGTTCGTCGTCTCGCAAATCGAACATGGCGGGTCTCCCTGTGTGGCGGCCTGTCCCGATCACGCGATGCTGGTGTGCTGTTATATATATAACGTATTCAGGCAGGAAAATCAACAGAATTCGGCCAGCTATTCTCAGGCCATGAATTGCACGAAGCGGGCGGGGGCTCACTGCGCCCCCGGGTGCGTCCCCGTTCGGGCGGGTTCCGCGGGCCCTTCGGCAAGCTCGGGGCAGGCCGGCACGCCCGCCTGCGCCTGCGCCGCAAGGGGCGGTGTTCGTCGGGGCGAAGGCGGAAGCCCCCGGTTGCACACCCCCGGCCCCTCCGCCCCCAATTCCCGGGACACCCACGATATTCCCCGCGGCTTGCTTCCCGCGCCCCGTCTGTATACAATTCCGTAGATGAAGGGACCGCCTAAAGCTTGCGCCGTCCGCAACAACCGTCACGCGGCGATGCGCGCCGCGAACCCCCCGTCCGCCTTCCAGCGCCAAACCGGAAAAGCAAGCCTGTTCCTTTTCCCCTCGCGCCGGCGGTCGCACGAAGGGAACACGCGATGAAGGTTCTGCTGGTTTATCCGCGCTGTCCGGACACCTTCTGGGGCTTCCGGCACGCGCTGCCGTTCGTGGCCCGCAAGGTGGCCATGCCGCCGCTCGGGCTGCTCACCGTGGGGGCCCTGCTGCCCAAGGCGTGGGAACGCCGCCTGGTGGACATGAACCTGTCCAAGCTCAAGGATGCCGACCTCGCGTGGGCCGACCTGGTGTTCGTGGGGGGCATGGTGATCCAGCGCGAATCGGCGGGAAAGCTCATCCACCGATGCAAGCTGGCGGGCAAGCGCGTCGTCGCCGGCGGGCCGCTGTTCACCACGGAGCCCGAGACCTTCCCCGAGGTCGACCACTTCGTCCTCAATGAGGCCGAAATCACGCTGCCGCGGTTCCTGGAGGACCTCCAGGCCGGGCGGCCGAAGAAGATGTACTCCTCGGAGGAATTCTGCGGCCTCGCCGACACGCCGGTGCCGCAGTTCGAGCTGCTGAAGGTCCCCAAGTACGCCGCGATGAACGTGCAGTACTCCCGCGGGTGCCCGTTCGACTGCGACTTCTGCGACATCTCCGTGCTGTACGGGCGCAAGGTCCGCACCAAGTCGGTCGACCAGGTCACCGCGGAGCTGGACGCCCTGCACGCCCTGAGGTGGCGGGGCGACGTGTTCTTCGTGGACGACAACTTTATCGGCAACCGCGCGAAGCTGAAGGCCGACGTCCTGCCGGCCATCCTGAAGTGGCAGGAGGCGCACGGGCGCCCGTTCTCGTTCCAGACCGAGGCGAGCATCGACCTCGCCGACGACGCGGCGCTGATGGAGCAGATGGTGCAGGTGGGGTTCAACTGCGTGTTCGTGGGCATCGAGACGCCGAACGATGCTTCGCTGGCGGAGTGCAACAAGCGGCAGAACCGCAACCGCGACCTGCTGGACTGCGTGCGGCGGATTCAGCAGACGGGGCTCCAGGTGTCGGGCGGGTTCATCCTCGGTTTCGACAGCGACCCGCCGACGGTGTTCGACCGCCTGGCGTCGTTCGTCCAGAACGCCGGCATCGTGACCGCGATGGTCGGGCTGCTGAACGCCCCGCGCCACACGAAGCTGTACCGGCGCCTGGCCGCCGAGGGCCGGCTGCTCCACGGCGGGACGGGCGACAACACCGACGGCACGATGAACTTCGTGCCGAAGATGGACATGAGCGCCCTCGTCGAGGGGTATCGCTCCGTGATCCGCAAGATCTACTCGCTCCGCCCGTACTACCAGCGCGTCCTGAAGTTCCTGCGCGAATACCCGCCGCAGCAGCGCGCGGCGGCGCACATCGGCTATCGGCATCTGTGGGCGCTCCTCCGGTCGACGATCCGCCTCGGGGTGATCGGACGCGAGCGGTTCCAGTACTGGAAGCTGTGCTTCTGGGCGCTGTTCCGCCGCCCGCGGCTGTTCCCGCTCGCGGTGACGTACGCGATCTACGGCTTCCACTACCGCAAGTGCTTCCGGGAATACCTGAAGTGATGCGCGCCGCCGCACGGCGGGCCTGCACGCCCTAAGCCGGCCGCGGCGCGCCGGACAGGCGCGACGAGAAGTAGACCGCGCCGAACACCCCCAGCACCGCCGGGCCGAAGAACACCGCCGCCGTCAGGCTGAAGTCCGCGATCGTGCTGCTCACCAGCACGCACATCGAGATGCCGACCACGCTGCCGAGGTTCGCCCCGTAAGCCAGCATGTCGCGATGCTCTCCCAGGTGCCGCGTGGCCTGCGCGTAGAACGTCGGCCACGTGCTCGAGAACATGAAGCCCATCACGAACAGGCTCGCCCACCGCACGGCGGGCAGGTCCACGAGCACGGCCGGGACGACGAACGCCCCCGAGGCCAGGCACACGCCGATGATGGCGTTGTTCGGCACGCGGCGGCTGAGGTAGGCGGAGATGAACCTGCCGGCGACGAGGCCGAGCAGGTGGACCACGAGCATGAGCCCGGCGGTTGCCTCGGGCAGGTGCCGCACCTCCCGGAAGTAAGCGGCGATGAGGGTGGTGAAGCCGGCCTCGCCGCCGGCGATCATGGCGATGCCGGCCACGAACAGCCAGTAGACCGGCAGGCGGAAGGCGTCGGCGCGGAAGCGCGGGGACGGGGCGGGGCGGTCGGCGTAGAAGCGAGCGGCGGCGCGGGCGGCAGGCAGGAAGACCAGCAGCGTGGCCAGCGTCATGCCGCCGACGGCGAGGAAGCTGCTCCGCCATCCGACGGCGAGGAAGGCGGAGGCGATGACGGCCCCGAGCGCCTTGCCCCCGGCGTTGTAGCTGTGCAGCAGGATGACCCCGCGGCGGGGGTGGTGGCGCCACAGGTCCATGGAGATGTTGTTGGTGACCACCCGGACGGAGCCGCCCAGGACGATCAACCCCCAGCTCAGCGCCAGCACCCCCACGCTCCGCGTCCACCCCAGGCCGATCGAGGCGAAGCCCACCACCTGCACCGCCGTGCCCGCCATCACCACGGCCACCGGGTTCAGGTGCCGCAGGCGGTGCGTGTTCAGCAGCAGCGCCACAGCCGTGACGATCTGGATGGCCGCCAGGCCGAGCCCGAACTGCGCGTGCGTCAGGGCGTAGTCACGCTCCACGGCAAGCCGGTTGGGCCCGACCAGCCCGGTGCCGACGATGCCGGCGAGGATGACGACGGCCATGATGAAGCAGCGGAGAAGCCACATCGCCGCGAGAGCATACCACAACCGCTAGCCGCCGGGCCGTGGTGAACGGCGAACTGCGGATTGGGGGCCGCGGCCTGCCGGAGGCCGCCAGGGGGCGCCCCGTGCGGGCGCGGGCTTACGGCGGGGCGCCGGCGGCTACCGACTGGCGCATCCGCGCGATCGCCCGCTGAACCGCCTCGAGCTCCTCCTTGCCGAAGTCCAGCCGCCCGAACTCCACCAGCCCGGGGTACTTCCCGGCGATCTCGGCGAGCCGCCTGATGCGGGCCTCCGCCTCGTTGAGGCTGCCGATGCACGCCCGCGCGTGCAGCTCCCAGTTCCGCCGCGACGCCGCCGTCAGCGTCCCCCCGCTGGTCACGAAGTACGTGAACCGCCCCGGGTCGTGCGCGCCCGCCCGGTCGGTGAGCACCTTCGCCTCCTCCAGCAGCTTCTTGTACTCCGCCTCCGCCTCCGCCAGCTCCTTCCGCCACTTCGCAAACACCGCCGGCGTCCGGTTCCGTGCCTCCGTCCACTCCTCGATGCCGAACAGCTTGTTCGACTCCTTCACCGTCTCCGACAGCCCCATCGCCAGCCCGCACCGCTTCGCCTCGTCCGCCGTCATCGTCAGAATCTTCCCCCGCTTCTTGATCTCCTTCGTCCCCTTCGGCTTCCCCTCCACCACCTCCAGCCTGCCGTCCTCGAGGGTCTTCAGGCTCAGGACGATGTCGGTGTCCATCATGGCCTGGAGCAGCAGATGGTTGTGCCCGGCGGCCTTGACGGCCGAGCGGAACTCCGCTCGCAGGATCGACTCGAACTTCTCCTCGATGTTCTCCGGCGTCCCGAACGGGCCGATGCGGAACACCGCCGCCCCGCCGATGGTCCCCTTGGGGCTGATGACGATCTCCTTGCAGGACATCGCCAGGATGGCCGCCGCCGAGTACGCCTTGTCCACGTACGCCGCGATCCGCAGGTCCTTGTACTTCTGGAGGACCTTGATCATCTGCTGAAGGTCGCGCACCGACCCGCCGGGGCTGTCGAGCTGAAGAACCACCAGCGTGGGCTTGCGGTAGTTGGCCATCTTGAGGCACTCTTCGAGCACTGCCGCCGTCGCCTCCAGGCCGATCGCCCCGGTCACCGGGATGACGTAGTACGTCGGCGTCTTGTCCTTCCCCGCAGCGCCCTCGTCATCGCCGGCCTCCTCGGGCTGGGGCGCCGGGGCGATCTCGCCGGCCTCGATGTTCACCACGGAGGTGACGGGGAAGCTCATCTTGCTCCGGATGCGCCCGATGTAGACCTCGAAGATCACGTTGGCGGCGTCCTTGCTGACGAGCTTGCCCGTCAGGACGCGCCCGTCCTTCAGGTACAGCGTGTCCGCCCTCGCCGAGGCGACCGCCAGAAGCACGCATCCGGCGCACACGAGGATCCCGAAGCTGCTCTTCATGATGTGCCCCTTTCACTGTCCACTTGACCGGCTCCCGCCAACAGCGTCCCACGACCCGCGCAGCCGGACTCTAGCGCGCCCCCGTCGTCCGCGTCAAGGACAACCGCGAGTTTTCCCGCCGTTGCTTCCGAGCCTGACAAGGCGGGCCCGCTATAATTCCGCGTCTCCGCGGCCGGGCGAAGGCTCCTCGGCCGACGGAGAAGGAAGGAGCGACCGCCATGCCCGCCGACCCCGACACGCCGAAGATCATCACGCTCGCCGAGGGCCGCTGGGTCCGCCAGGAGATCGACAACCTGGCGTGGATCGACCTGGGCGGCTGGGCGGTCGTGGTCGATGCGCTGGAGCACGCGGAGAAGGCGAACGAGGTCTTCGCGGCGATCGAGCGGCACGGCACCGGAGCGCCGGTCCGCTACGTGCTCAACACCCACACGCACTACGACCACGTGGCCCTGAACGGCGCGTTCCACGAGCGCGGCGCGGAGATCATCAATCAGCAGACCTGCCCGCTGCCGGCGGAGGGGCGCTGGTTCGAGGGCCCGCGCCGGCGGCTGCTGATGCAGCCGATGCCCGGCTGCCACACGGAGGAGGACTGCATCGTCTGGCTGCCGGGGGAGAAGGTGCTGTTCACGGGGGACATCTTCGGCTGGGGGCTGATCCCGCTGACCCGCCGCCTGACGGACGCGACGGTCGGGCACGTGCTGGCCACGTGCGCCCGGCTGATCGACCTCGGGGCCGAGACGGTCGTCCCCGGGCACGGGCCGCTGTGCGAGACGGCGACGCTGGAGCGGTACGTGGCGTACGTCCGGTGGCTGGTGGCGCGGGCGCGCGAGGGCGTGGCCGCCGGCAGGACGGACGCCGAGATCGCCGAGGCGACGCCCCCGCCGCCGGACATGCGCTCGTGGTGGCGGTTCGTGGCGTGGAAGCACGCCGACAGCCGTGACAAGGTCCTCCACGCCGTCCGCGCCGGCGAGCTGAGGGCGATCTGAGCGTCCTCGCACCCTATACTGACGGCGTGATCCGCATCACCCGCGACATCGCGATCGGCGAGGACGAGATCGAGGAATCGTTCGTCCGCTCGTCCGGGCCCGGCGGGCAGAACGTCAACAAGGTCGCCACGGCCGTCCAGCTTCGCTTCGACGCCGCCGCCTCGCCCGCCCTGCCCGACGACGTGCGCGAGCGCCTGCGCCGCCTCGCCGGGCGGCGCATGACCTCGGGCGGCGTCGTGGTCATCGACGCCCGCCGCTGTCGCACGCGGGAGCGGAACCGCGCGGACGCGCTGGGGCGCCTGGTGGCGCTGCTCCGGCGGGCGGCGGAGCGCCCGAAGCGGCGCATTCCCACCCGGCCGACGCCCGCCTCGAAGCGGCGACGCCTGAAGACCAAGCGACGCCGCGGCGATCTCAAGCGCCTCCGCCGCCCCGTGCGCGGCGAGGAGCCGTAGGCCGCCCCGCGCCCGGGCTTGCAGGCGCCGCGCGTGCGGATACACTCACCGCTTCCCGGCCGAGGCGCCGGGGAAGGAGCACGCCGTGAAGGCTGCGTACCTCACCGGCATCCGGCAGATGGCGATTCGCGAGGCCCCCGAGCCGCCCGTCGCCCGCCCCACCGACGTGAAGCTGCGGATCGAGACGGTCGGCGTCTGCGGCAGCGACACGCACTACTTCCGCACGGGGCGGATCGGCGACCAGGTCGTCGAGTTCCCGTGGATTCTCGGGCACGAGTGCTCGGCCCGCGTGGCCGACGTCGGCGGCGACGTCACCGGTCTGACGCCGGGCCAGCGGGTCGCCGTCGATCCGCTCATCTGGTGCGGCACGTGCGACCAGTGCCTCGCCGGGCGGGAGAACACCTGCCGCAACCAGAAGTTTCTCGGCTGCCCGGGGCAGGTCGAGGGGTGTCTGGCGGAGTACATCACCATGCCGGCGGCGAGCTGCCACCCGGTGCCCGAGGGGCTGGACGCGGAGGCGACGGCGCTCGCCGAGCCGATGTCCATCAGCCTGTACGCGGCGCAGCAGGCGGGCGAGGTGGCCGGCCGGCGGGTGGGCATCCTGGGCTCCGGCCCCATCGGCCTGTGCGTGCTGCTGGCGTGCCGCGCCGCCGGCGCGGGCGCCGTCTACATGACCGACATCCGCGACAACCGCGGCACGCTCGCCGCCGAGCTGGGCGCCGACTGGACGGGCAACCCGCAGCGGCAGGACGTCGTGGGGGACATCCTGGCGGCCGAGCCGCTCGGGCTCGACGTCGTCTTCGAGTGCGCCGGCGAGCAGAGCACCCTCGACGAGGCGCTCGCGCTCGCCAGGCCCGGCGGGAGGATCATGCTCGTCGGCATTCCGGAGCTCGAGCGCGTGAGCTTCGAGATCGCCACGCTGCGGCGGCATGAGGTGGCGGTCCAGCCCGTGCGGCGCCAGAACCACACGGTCGGCGAGACGCTGCGGATGATCGCCGAGGGGCGGCTGAACGTGCAGGCGATGGTCACGCACCGCTACACGTTCGACCAGGCCCCCGAGGCGATGGCGACCGTCGCCGATTACGAGAACAACGTGGTCAAGGCGATGGTGACTCTCGGCGGGTGAGGGAAGCGGCGGCCACGCTTTCGGGGGCCGCGAGGCCGTCAGCGGAGGAACGGGTTGGTGCGCTTCTCGCGGGCGATGGTGGTCTCGGGCCCGTGGCCGGGGAGCACGCGAGTGTCGTCGGGGAGCCTCAGCAGGTGCTCGCGGATGTTCCGCAGCAGCGCGCCCTCGTCGGCCCCGGGGATGTCCGTCCGCCCGATGCTCCCGGCGAACAGCGCATCCCCGCAGATGACCACGCCCGCCGCCTCGCAGTAGAAGCTCACCCCGCCCGGCGTGTGCCCCGAGGTATCCAGCACCCGCCAGCGCGATTCGCCGACCGCCACCTCCTCGCCGGGGCGGATCAGCTCGTCGGCGGGCGGGGCGTCCACGTCCATCCCGAACGGCCGCGAGAGGTTCAGCATCGGGTCGGTCAGCATCGCCGCGTCGCCCGCCGGGCAGATCAGCGGCGTGCCCGGGCACGCGGCCTTCACGTCAGCGGCGCCGGCGATGTGGTCGCCGTGGCCGTGGGTCAGGAGGATGACGCCGCGGCCGGGGGCGAGGCGGGCGAGGGCGCCCGCGGGCAGCCACCCCGGATCGACGAGGGCCCAGGCCTCGCCGCTGCGCAGGACGTAGGTGTTGGTCTCCAGCGGCGGGGTGAGGAGGACGGCGATCTCAAGCGGCGGGTCCAACGCGGGGCTCCGAAGGCCGTCAGCGGCGCGAGGCCAGGTAGGCCTCGATGGTTTCCTTCACGTCGCAGGTGCCGGTCTCGGCCTCGAGCAGCCCGACGATCCGCCGCTCGCGGACGGCGTTCCCGGGCGAGTCGGAGGCGTGGGCGCCGTTTCGCATCAGGTCGCGTCCGAAGTCGCTGCGGACCGTGCCGGGCTCCGCCTTGGCCGGGTCCGTCGAGCCGAGGACGCTGCGGACCTTCGCGACCGCGTCGGCGCCTTCGTACAGCAGGGCGAGACACCGCGCCGGGCCCACCGTGGCCTTGTCCGCCTCGCTGACCGTGTCGGGGTGAACCCCCGTCATGTACTCCACGATCTTGTTGAACTCGCAGACGGCGTTCCGCTCCGCCAGCATGTCGGCCACCCGCGCCGCGTCCGCCTCCGTGAACGCGAAGTCGAACGCGTCCCCCAGCCGCCGCTGCACCTCCTCGGCGACCAGGAACTTCAGCCGCTCCAGGAACATCGCCTTCAACGGCCCGTAGAACTCCTCGCCCATGGCCACCGTCATGTTGAACAGCCTCGCGCCGACGATCCGCAGGCCGGTGAGGCTGAAGGCGTCGATGATGTTGCCGGGCAGCCGGCTGCGGCGCTCGAAGTTGTCCGGCTTCAGCATCACCAGCGACACCTCCACGTCGCCCTCGCCGTACCCGCAGCGCCCCGTGAGCACCCCGCCGTCGGAAACGGCGTACCGGGCGAACAGCCGCAGGTGCTCGTCGTTGAGCTCGGGCGTGGGCCCGGTGAGCACGGCCGGCTCGAAGTAGTGAATCCGCCCCTCCTCGTCGCGGATCAGATCGCCGTACGTGCCGCGGACCGTAATCGTCCTGCCCGTGGGGCGCTCGGTGAACCCGCCGATCACGTCGTCCTTCAGGTGCCGCACCGCGTCGGCCCCGCGGAATAGCAGCAGCATGCAGCGCGGCACGTAGCCCCACGGGTTGTCGCGGCGGAGTGACTGATCAACGTAGCGGTGCCAGGCGTCGCAGAGGGCGGGCTCGGCCCCGGCCGGGCAGACCGCCTCGTTGTACGCGTCCAGGAACGCGTCGCTGAAGATGAACATCCTCGCGCCCACCAGCTCGAGCTGCGAGTAGCCCAGCAGGCGGGCGATGATCGCACCGGTGCGCGACTTCACCAGGCTGTAGGGGGTGATCAGGGCGTAGGCGAGCTCGTCCGTCACGAGAGGTCTCCTGGCGCCGTGCGGCGCTTCGGTTTGCCGTGGCGGGCAGAATAGCAGAAGCCGGAATGGCCGACAAGAGGAGGGGCCGCGCCGGGACGATGCGACCGGGCGTCGCGACGCCGACGTTGGATATCGCGCCGCCGTCTGCTACGATTCGCCCGGAACGCCGGCAGGGACCACGGCATGATCGTCTTCAGATGTCCAGGTTGCAGAGCGGCACTTCAGGTGCCGGACAACAAGGCGGGCAAGAGGGGCCACTGCCCTCGCTGCCGCGGCCCCATCGTCGTGCCGCTGGAGCCGCCGCCCATCGACGATGCGTTCGCGCCGACGGCGCCGCCCCGCGCGGCGGAACGCCCGGCGAAGCGCCCCCCCCGCGAGGCGCCGCCGCCGCGCCCGCCGGAGCAGCCGGCGAAACGGCAGATCCGCACCGAAGCGCCGCCGCCGGCCGGGACGCCGGCGCGCCAGTGGTCCGCGAAGTTCGGCTCGCGCGCCCTGCCCACCCGCCCGGCCGGGCCCGCCGCGGAGGACGAACCCATCGACGCCACCGCTTTCGTCGGTGGCACGTCGCGGCGGACGTGGGTTCTCATCGGCGTTGCCGCCACGTTCCTCATCGTCATCCTGATGGTGATGGCGATGTGGTTCCTGTTCCCGCCGTCGGGCTGAGCCGTCCGCACCCGGAGCCCGCGCCTTGGCCAAGCGATTCGCCGGCATACTGACCGCCCTGCTCGCCCTGTCCGTCCCGGCCGCCGGGCAGGAGGAGGTCTTCGCCGGCCACTACTACCGAAACGCCAACGGCGAGACGCTCCCCTACCGCCTGTTTGCGCCGAAGGTCGTCGCCGGGCGGAAGTATCCCCTCGTGGTCTTCCTGCACGGCAACGGCGACCAGGGCAGCGACCTGGGCGAGGGCCTCTGGCCGTGGTACGCCGGGCACGGGCCGTTCTCCGACCCCAACGTCCAGGGCGCCCATCCCTGCTTCGTGGTCCGCCCGCGGTGCCTGCCGGAGCAGCAGTGGTCAGACGTGCGGTTCTCCGTCGGCCCGCAGCCGCGGAAGCCCATGACGCAGAGCATGCGCCTCGTGCTCGAGCTGGTGGACCGGCTCGTGACGGACAGGCCGGTCGACCCGAAGCGCCTCTACCTGACGGGCTACTCGATGGGCGGGTACGGCACGTGGTGGGCCGCGGCGTCGAACCCGAAACGCTTCGCCGCGATCGCGCCGATTTCCGGCGGGGGCGACCCGGCGGACCTCGCCGGGCTGAAAGACGTGCCCGTCTACGCCGCCCATGCCACGTGGGACGCTCTCGTGCCCGTCCGCGGCTCGCGCGTGATGGTCGACGCGCTGCGTCTGGCCGGAGGGCACCCGAGGTACGTGGAGTACCGGATGTACGGGCACAACGCCTCGATCGCGCGGGCGCTCGAGGACCCGGCCTACGTCAGGTGGCTCCTCGACGAGGCGCCGCCCGAGCCGCCCCGGGCACTGAAGGCGGCCGCCGGACGGGACGGGCGCACCGTGCGGCTCACCTGGACGCCCGGGCGCGACGCCGAAAGCGGCATCGCCTTCCACGCCGTGTATCGCGACGGCAGGCTGATCGCGAAGGCGGCCGAGGCGGCCTACGTGGACACCGATCTGGCCGAAACCACGAAGTACACCTACGCGGTGGCGGCGGTGAACGGGAAGTACATGGCCTCGGCGCGGTGTGAGCCCGCCGCCGCGACGACGCCCGCCGACACGGCGCCGCCGGCCGTCGCCGCCGTCATCACCCGCGGGCCGCCGACGGCGCTGAGCGTGCGGTTCACAGAGCCCGTCGAGAAGGCCTCCGCCGAGAACGTGGACAACTACGACCTCGTGCCGGACGGCAAGGTGACGGCCGCCCGGCTGGACGAGGGCGGGAGGACCGTGCACCTGACCTGCTCGCCGCTGACGCCGGGCGGGCAGTACGGCCTGGGCGTCCGCCGCGTGCGCGACCGGGCCGCCCGGCCGAACGCCATCGGCGCGACGGCGGCGGAGTTCCGCTACGACCCCGGCTGGCTGCTCCGCTGGACCTTCGACGGCCTGCGCGACGGGCGCGTGATCGACGCCGCCGGTCGGCTTCCGCCGGCCGAGGTCCGCGGCGGCGCGGCGCTCGTCGAGGGCCGCCTCGGCAAGGCGCTGGGGCTGGACGGCGCCGACGACCACGTCTTCTCGGAAGACCGCCTGCCGCTGGGGCACGGCTCGGCGAGGGGGGCGTTCGCGCCGCTGACGGTGGCGGCGTGGGTCAGGGGCGCCGGGCCGGTGTTCGTCACCGACGACACGTGGACGCCCCTGTGCACGGGGCTCCGCGTGGAGGCAACGCCGCAGCGGCGGCTGCGCGTGTGGTACGGCTTCGGCGGCAAGGACAACGACTGGAACGCGAAGGACAGCCGCCGTGAACTGACCGCCGGCGCGTGGAACCACCTCGCCGTCGTGATCCTGCCGGAGAAGGCGAAGGTGAAAGGGGGCACGGTGAACGCCGCGGTGCTGTATATCAACGGCGAGGCGGGCGGCGGCGCGTGGGCCGGCGAGCGCGGGGGGGACATCTGGGGCACGGCCAGCGGGCTGAAGGCGGGCCTGTCGCTGTACGACGCCGAGACGACGGGCCGGGCGCGGCTGTTCAAGGGGGCGATCGACGAGCTGACGGTCTACGACCGGGCCTTGTCGGCGGCGGAGATCAGGTCGCTCGCGGCGGCGAAGTAGCCCCCAGCCGGGCCGCCAGCGCCGAGACGAACCCCGACACGCCCATGCAGAACAGCGCGCTGAGGGCGACCAGTGGAATGAGCAGCGCCAGTGCCCCCACCGCCTGCCAGGGGCCCGGCTGGTAGACCAACCGCCCCAGCACGTAGACGGCCCCGCCAAAGACGGCGACCCGAACGGCGGTCACGCCGGCGACGGAGGCATTGGCCGAGCCCGACAGCCCTCCCAGCGCCGCGAACGCCCCGCAGATCAGCATCGCCGTCCAGAACAGCAGCATCGCGGCCTCGTCGATGCCGCTGAGGTGGCCGAAGAAGCCGGCGATGGACTCCCAGTTCCCCAGATGCCCCGCGATCGCCGCAATGCCCGGCACCGCCACCTGCCCCGCCAGCGCGGCGAGCGCGGCGCCCGCCAGTCCCAGGACGATCCGGGCGGCCGGGCCGCCGCCGACACGCAGGCGCACTCCCGTGGCGATGGCCGTGGCAAGGACGGCGGCGTATCCGGCGAGCAGATACCCGGCGCTCCCGCCGGGCAGGCCCGCGCCGACGGCGCCGAGATCGAACGCCCCCCGGGACCATGCGACCACGGCCAGCCCCGCCCCCCCGAGCGCCAGGCGCGCCGCCGGCAGCGCCGCCACCGGAAGGGCCGCCCCGGCCGCTACCGCCCCCACGCCGATCGCCCACGACCCCACCAGCAGCACGGCAAGGTCGCCCCGCCCGCTCGACAGCCCCTGCCAGGCGAAGTGTTTCGTCTCGTCACCCACCGGGCGGGGGACGGCGAGCGTGGCCAGCAGGAACACGCCGCAGGTGATCAGGCCGGCGCGGGGCGAGATCGCCCCGGCGGTGGTGGCCCGGTCCGGGCGATCCTCCGGCGCGCGGTCGGCCGGCGGGGCTGCGCCGGCGCGGACGTCCTCCCGCCGCGCGGCCCCGGGCGCCGGGATCGGCACGTGCACGCCGCAGTAGTGACAGCGCCCGGTCTTGCCGGCGTAACTGTCATCGACGGCCAGCGTCCGGCCGCACCTGCACTTCACTGTGATCATTCACAAACACCCATGCCGACCGGCGCGGGCGCCCGCCGACTCAGCGCGCGGGGCTCAGGCCGCTCTTCGGCCGCCCCGCCAGCGCCGCCACACCCCCCACCACCCGTGCCAGGCCCGACAACGCCAGCCCCGGCATCGTCGAGTAGACAATCAGCGTGATGGCGACGAACAGGCCGGCGTTGTACTGCTCCGCGATCAGCGGGGCCGCCACCATCCCGCCCATGATCACGCCCGCCGCCAGATTGACGAGGTACGCCGCCGCCCGCGACGGCAGCCGGGCCGCGCTCCGAACCGCCAGGCCGTGGATCAGCGCGATCAGCCCCGCGAACACCACCAGCGCCATGCCCGCCACGACCGTCAGCGGGACGATGCCGCCGGTCTTGAAGAACGTGCCGAAGGAGGTGTTCTCGACGGCCTGCACGAACTCCCGGAGCGTCGGCACCAGCAGGATGGCCACGAACGTCAGGGCGGCGGCCGCCACGAGCGCCTCGATGATGCCGAGGGCGACGTTGGCGCCGGCGTGGCCTCTCATGGCCGCCGCCACGAACAGCGCCGCCGCGGCGACCAGCGCGACCGGGCGCAGGGCCTCGCTGCCCTTGAGGGTGCTTCCGGCAAGCTCCAGCAGGCCCGCCACGCCCAGGTTGTCCCAGCCGAGCACCATCAGCACCATCGCCGCGCCGGACAGCAGCAGCAGCGGCACGGCGAACGCCACGCCGCGCAGGAAGATGCCCAGGATCAGGATCACCGCGGCGGCAACCCACGCGCCGATGAAGAACATCAGCACGTTGTCCGGGGCCACCCGCAGGAAGTCCCACGACCACGACCACTTGCCCTGCATCACGTTCCACGGCACCACGGCCGTCAGCAGGAGAACCGCGCAGCACAGGATGATCCGAAGGTTGCCCGGGCGGCGCTTCGGCGGCGCCGGCGGCGCCGGATACGCCGCGGGCGCCGGGCGGTATTGCGGGGCGGCGGCGTAAGGCGGCGCCGGCTGCCGGTAGGCGGGCTGAGGGAACGGCGCCGTCGGCGCCGGCTGGGGCGCGGGCGCCTGCGGGGCGGGTCGCGGCGGCGCCGGGCGCTGCGGGGGCGCCGCGGCCTGCGCTGGCGGGCCGGAAGGCTGCGGGGCCGGGCCGCTCTTCGCCGGAATCTGGATCTGCCGGCGGCAGTGGGGGCACTGGGCGGTCTTGCCCGCGAAGCTGTCCATCACCGTCACATCCTTGCCGCAACTGCATCGGACCGTGATCATGCCTGGCTCCTCTCGTGACGGGCGCTCGAGCGACGGCGCCGGCCTGGGCGACTTGCGACAGCTCTGACAACCTGCCGGACGGAACGAGCCGGTGGCCTGGCCGCCGGCCCCACACAGGATAGCCGTTTCCGGGGGCGAGTCAACGAAAGCCCCCCGCGGAGATGCCGCCGCCGGGCCGAGGGCATTTGGCCTTGACCCGCCCGGCGCCCGCGCCTATCATCGCCGGTGACTGGATGGACGGTCCGCCCGGGCGGACCGTTCGCGCATGGGAGCCGCCATCGTGCCCTACCGCTGCGTAGTCTGCGTCAAGCAGGTGCCCGACACCAAGCGGATCACCGGCGAGGCGATGAAGGAGGACGGCACGGTCAACCGCGCCGCGCTGCCCGCCATCTTCAACCCCGAGGACCTCAACGCCCTCGAGGCCGCCCTGGAGGTCCGCGAGACCCACGGCGGAACGGTGACGGTGCTCACCATGGGCCCGCCCGCCGCCTGCGAGGTCCTCCGCGACGCCCTCTGCCGCGGCGCCGACCGCGCCGTGCTCATCACCGACCGCCGGGCCGCCGCCTCCGACACCCTCGCCACCAGCTACATCCTCTCGTGCGCGGTCCGCAAGTGCGGGGCCGACATCGTGCTCTGCGGGCGGCAGGCGATCGACGGCGACACGGCCCAGGTGGGCCCGCAGCTCGCCGAGAAGCTCCGCCTGCCACTGGTGACGTACGTGGAGGAGCTGCTGGGCGTCGAGGGCGGGTGCCTGCGCGCCCGCCGGAACGTGGGCAGCGGATGGGAGGTCGTCTCGTGCCCGCTGCCGGCACTGATGACCATCACCGAGGCCGCCAACCGCCCCCGTCCCCAGGCCGCCCGCAGGCTGATGAAGTACAAGAAGGCCCGCTCCGCCGGCGAGGTGGCCCGGCAGGTCGCCGCGGAGATGCCGGCCGCGGACGAGGCGGCCCGGTCGGCCGAGGTCGAGCGGCGCTGCGCGGCCCTGAAGGCGAAGGGGCTGCTGATCGAGACCTGGGACCTCGATGCCGTGGAGGCCGACCTGAGCTGGTGCGGCATGAGCGGAAGCCCCACGAAGGTGCACCGCATCCAGTCGGTGGTGCTGACGGGCGGGGAGTATCACGAGTTCCCGCCGACCGACGAGGGGCTCGCGAAGCTGGTGGGCGAGCTGATCGAGGAGCACACGATCGGGTGAGGCGTTGACTGGTTGACTCGTTAACTCGTTAACTCGTTGACCGGCGGCCGGGGCGACCGGCGACGGACGGTCAAGGGGCGGGCATGGGTGCGGGATTTGAGGATTTGGAAGTCTACCAGGAAGCAAGGAACCTCCGCCGACGGATATTCAGACTGGCCAAAGCGCTGCCTCCCGAAGAGCGATACGGGTTGTTCGGGCAAGTGCGAAGGGCTGCGCTTTCGGTGACGAACTGCATTGCCGAAGGGCACGGCAGCCGCAGCTTCCGGCACAACATCAGCTACCTGTATCGCTCGCGCGGAAGCGTGTGCGAGCTGCAAGACGACCTGAACGCCTGCGAGGACGAGGAGTACTTCAGGAAGGACCATCTTGACGACCTGCGGGCCGACGCCGAGAAGGTGCTGAAGCTGATCAACGGCTACATCCGCCACCTTCGCCGCCGCCTCGCAGAACCGGACCGCACGAGATAGCGAGTTCACGAATCCACGAATTCACCAGTTAACGAGTCAACCAGCGCCATGATCGACATCAACCGCAACGGCGACGTGTGGGTTTTCGCCGAGGTCGACGGCGGAAAGCTCTCCGACGTGCCGCTGGAACTCATGAGCAAGGGCCGGCAGCTCGCCGACGCCCTCGGCGTGCCCCTGGCCGCCGTCCTGCTCGGCAGCGCCGTGGAGCCCCTCGCCGCCACCCTCATCGCCCACGGCGCCGACAAGGTCCACCTCGTGGAGGACGAGCGGCTCGCCCGCTACCAGGCGGCGGGCTTCGCCCACGTGGTCTGCGGGCTCATCGAGCGCCACCGCCCGCAGGTGTGCCTCTACGGCGCCACCCCGCTGGGGCGCGACCTCGCCCCCACCGTCGCCAGCCGGATGAAGTGCGGCCTCACCGCCGACTGCACCGACCTCCAGATCGGCGACCACGCCGACCCGGTGACCAAGAAGACCTACGAGAAGCTGATGTACCAGATTCGCCCCGCCTTCGGGGGGAACATCATCGCCACGATCGTCAACCCGCAGCGCTGGCCGCAGATGGCGACCGTCCGCGAGGGCGTGATGCGAATGAGCGAGGCGGACCCCGCGCGCACCGGCGAGGTCATCCGCGGCGCCGCCGGGCTGGAGGGCGTGCCCCTGCCGCTGACGATCGAGGACGCCCACCGCCGCCCGAAGCGCGTCAACCTCAAGGCCGCACGCATCATCGTCGCCGGCGGCGCGGGCGTCGGCAGCCGGGACGACTTCCGCCTCGTCTGGGACCTCGCCAACGTGCTCGGCGGGGCGGTCGGCGGCTCGCGGGCGGCCGTGGACCTCGGCTACGTCGATCACGACCACCAGGTCGGCCAGACGGGCACGACGGTCCGCCCGGCGCTCTACATCGCCGTGGGCATCTCCGGGGCCGTGCAGCACCGCGCGGGAATGCAGGAGTCCGCGAAGATTCTCGCGATCAACACCGACCGGGAGGCGCCGATCTTCTCGGTGGCGCACTACGGGGTGGTGGGCAACTTCCGGGACGTGATCCCGAAGATGGTCAAGGCCATCCGCGGCGGAGGAGGCGGCAACTAGCCGGGACGCGGGGAACGAGTCTGGGAGAGTCTGGGGGACACCATACTCAACTGTTCATCCCCGCCCGCTTCGCTCCCCGGCAATCGCTGCCTGCTCCGGCTCGGCGTCATCGCGGCCAGAAGTGGTAGCGCTTCGGCAGCAGGCCGGTGGCGGCGTAGTAGACGTCGCCGTGGGCGATGATCACCAGGCTGCTGACGAGTTCCCCGGCAACCACCCCCAGCCACAGCGCCTTGGTCCGCTCGTAGGCGCGGTAGCCGAAGAGCCCCCACACCGCCTGCTTGATCGCCCAGCCCAGCAGGAACGAGAACCAGAACATGCTGATGGGGTACGTGCCGAACACCACGAACATCAGCGGATGCAGCGGCCAGTGCGGCATGCGGCGGCGCAGCAGGCCGAACGCCAGCACCCCCGCGAAGCCCGCCAAGGCGAACGGCACGAAGCCCGGCTCCGGCTCCGCCCGCCCGAGGCGCTCGATCGCCCCGCCCTGCTCCGAGGCGGCGAGCCGGCCCGTGTGAGCGAGGTCCGAGATCCGCACGATC
>CAZMDT010000018.1:17537-20019 GCA_964564965.1 uncultured Planctomycetaceae bacterium
GCGGGACCAGCCGTTCTCGGGGTAGCCCCACTGGTAGGTGGCCCAGAGCCCCACGCCAACGGCGAGCACCGCCCCCGCGGCGTAGAGCACGAAGGACCCGGCGCCGGCCCGCCCCGGCGAGACGCGGTTGTCGTCGGCGATCTTCAGGGCGTTGGTGAGGTACGGCATGACGGCCATGCTCTGGTCGATGCTGACCACGGCGCAGAACAGGCCCGTGATGACCAGCCCCACCGGCCCGAGGGCGAAGCCCCCGAACAGCCCGGTGAGCATCGCGTACGCCTGCCAGCCGGGCTGGATGAAGAACAGCCCCGTCTCGGCGCTGATCCGCGCCACCCCCAGAAAGCTCACCAGCGTCAGCACCAGCAGGAGCACCGCGAAGGTCCACGGCAGCCCGTGGGCGACCAGCAGCCCCACGACGATCATCATGCACGGCACGAGCAGGCGCAGCGCCCAGACGGCGTGGCGCTCCACGGGCCCGCGCGCCCGCCCGACGGCCGCCCGCGCCAGGTCCCCGTAGTAGCGCCGCCCCTGCCACGCCAGCAGGGCCGCCAGCGCCACGTACGCCCCGCCGCGCAGCCACCCGAGGGGTCCGCCGGTGTCGTAGTGGGTGCCCACGTGGACGCCGGCGCCCACCAGCAGCCACATCGAGGCGATGTAGACGATCTGCGCGCCCCCGAGCGTCAGGGAGATCTCCTTGCTGAGGAAGTACGAGAACGCCACCGCCACGGGGTAGATGCGGACGCGGCCCAGGTACCAGGCGCCCGGAATCTCATTCAGCGAGCGCCACTTCTGGAAAATGGCGCTGAAGTCCAGCTCCAGCGGAATCTGGATCATCCGGTCCGGGAACCAGACCTGCGTGTAGTTGACCAGCCGGATCGCCAGGATCACCAGCAGGCCGCCCCAGAACAGGCGGTTGTGGAACAGCCCCCCCACGGCGCGGTCCGGGGGGCGTTCGATGACGTGGCTGACGAAGTCGGCGATGGGGTAGCGCAGGCGTTCGCGCACGGACCATTGGCGGTGGACGATGAGCGCCATGCAGACCATGCACGCGGCCGTCATCACCACGATCGGCAGCCAGGTGGCGAGCGGGGCGGCCCAGGCCCGCCAGGGGACGGCGCTGAGGGGGAGTCGTCCGCCGTGGGCGGGGCCCATGCCGCGGAGGTAGCCGGCCAGGACGTCGGAATCCTCGGGCCCGGGGCGGACGAGCATCGAGGGGGGCACGTAGGAGAGGATGTGCCACTGGCGCCAGCCGGGGCGCTGCGCCTCCCAGTGGCCCGGCAGGATGAGCACCTGCGTGAACTGCTCCATGAGCCCCCGCCCGGGGATGCTGCACGCCACCATCATCAGCGTCACGATGACGGCCAGCTCGGAAGGGCGGAAGGCCAGGCGCCGGCGGAGGCGGAACAGCAGCGGGTTGACGGTCACGAGGGCGACGATGACCAGGCCGAGCACGCCGACGGGAAGCTGGTGCCCGGCCCCGATGCTCTCGAGGCGGAGGATCTGGTCGCTGATGTAGCCGAACGCGGCGATGGCGAGGGCGGCGAGGGGGCCGAGGATCACGGCCCGGGCGGTCACGCGGCGCCCCTCCGCCGCCCGGCCGGCGGGCCCCCGTCGAGATGGCTGCGCTCACGGCGGATGATCGTCTGCCTCCCGCGCGCCTCGGCGCGAGGCCAAGCTAGCCGCCGCGCCGCCGGGCGTCAATCGGCTCTCGCCGCCGGCGCCGCCGAAGGCGCGGGGCGACCTCGCGCATTTCCCGTTCCGATGCGGGGCGCAAATCCGTTAGACTACCGCCCCGGCCGGGAGAGAACCCGCCCCGGAGCCGTCAGCCTCCAGGCGAACGAGTCAACGAACCATGGCGAACTTCTACACCGACAACGAGGACATCCGGTTCCTGTTCCACCACATGGACGTGGCGATGACGGCGGACATCGTGGAGGAGGGCTTCCGCTTCCACGAGGAGTTCGACTTCGCCCCCGACGGCGCCGCCGACGCCGTGGACAACTACGAGCGGATTCTGAGGACGGTCGGGGAGCTGGCGGCGGAGGAGTTCGCCCCCACCGCCGAGCAGACCGACCTGCTCGGCAACACGCTGCGGGAGGACGGCACCGTGGCGCGCCCCCCGGGCATCGAGAACGCCCTGAAGCGGCTCGCCCAGGCCGACCTGATGGGCTTCACCCTCCCCTACCGCTTCGGCGGCATCAACTGCCCCAACCTCGTCTACACGATGTCCAACGACATCATCAGCCGGGCCGACGCCTCGCTGATGAACCTCTACGGCCTCCAGGGCATCGCCGAGACCATCAACGCCTTCGCCTCCGAGCCGATCAAGCAGCAGTACCTGCCCCGGATGGCCAGCGGCGAGTGGACCGGGGCGATGGTGCTCACCGAGCCGGACGCCGGCAGCGACCTTCAGGCCGTGAAGACGGCCGGGTTCGAGGCCCCCGAGGGCGCCGACGCCGACGCCGAACGCCCCGCCGCCGCC
>CAZMDT010000019.1:0-17028 GCA_964564965.1 uncultured Planctomycetaceae bacterium
CGCCGCGGTGGTCAGCCATCGCTCCGGCGAGACCGAGGACACCATCATCGCCGATCTCGTGGTGGCGAGGAACACCGGGCAGATCAAGACCGGATCGGCCAGCCGGACCGACCGCGTCTGCAAGTACAACCAACTGCTCCGCATCGAGGAGCATCTCGGAGACAGGGCCGTCTATGGCGCCACCACGTGGCAGAAGGGCTGAGGCGGCGCACCGCCCGCGTCGCCCGCCCGCAGGCGGCGAGGGCTCGTGGCTCTGCGCGCTCGGGCGCTTCACGGGGTTTGCCCTGTTTGCCGCGCTGGCGGTGACGATTCTCGCGGGGATGGTGCTGGTGCCGGCCTACGCCCGCCTCGCCCAGGCCCGCCACGAGCGCGCCTGCCAGCAGGTGATCCTCGAGGACCTCCGCGCCCGCTGCGAGGCCGGCGAACGCCACATCCAGGAGCTGTCGCGCGACCCCGCGCTGACGACGTGGCTGCTGGCGTCGCACTGGGGGCTCCAGCCGGCGCGCGAGGTGATTCTCGCGGACCCCGACGCCGCGCCGGTGCCGGTGCCGCGCCTGGTGCGAACGACCCCGCTGAAGATGCCCACCCCGCCCGGCGGACGGCTGCTTCGCGCCGCCGACAAGCTCCGCCGACCCGCCACGCGCCGGGGGCTGTTCTTCGTGGCGGCGCTGTCGCTCGCGGCGGCCATGCTGCTGTTTGCCCCGCCCGCGACGTATCGCCGCCGGCAGCCGCGCCTGCCCTGAGCGCCCGGGCCCTATCTGAACTTCAGCGTCATGACCCACGCGCGGACGCGCTTGTCGATGGTGTCGATGTCCGCGCCGAGGACGTCCTCGATGGCGCGGACGTCGAGGCGGTCCTCATCGCCCGCGGCGGGGGGGACGGTCGAGGCGCCGCGCAGCGCCTCGGCCCGCGCGGCGGCGGCGTCCGCGTGCAGCTTGCGGAAGTGCGCGTAGAACTTCCGCAGCACCCCCCGCTGCTGCATGTACATCACGAAGTATCTCCCCTGGGCGTAGTTGAGGCCCTGAAACCGCCCGTAGAAGTCGCGCGCGGTCACCAGCTCCCGCAGCGGGCGGAGCCGGCCGGCCCGCAGCGCGTCCTGAAGCGCCGGCAGCCGCCAGTTCGTGTCCCCGACGATCACGTCCTCACGCACGATGCACTGCTCGTGCAGGCTGGCGAGGCCCTCGTTGAACCACGTGGGCACGGTGGGGAAGTCGTAGGCGATGAGGGCGTGCGTCAGCTCGTGGACGAGCGTGCCGGTGCCCGTGGCGATGTTCATCACCATCGTGCCGTCGCGGCGGCAGTAGCCGAAGTGCGGCAGGTCGGTGTCGTTGAACAGCCGCTTCGCCCAGTGGGCGTACGAGCGGGCGTCGGCGAACAGCAGGATGGTGATGGGCCGGGTGGGTTTTCGGCCGAAGTAGGCGGTCCACATCGCCTTCGCCGGGCGGACGACGCTCCACGTGGTGTAGCCGCGGAGCTGCGCCGCCGGGCAGTTGCCGGCCACGATGAACGGCGGCGAGACCGTGATGCTGAACGAGGCGTCGAGCCGGCGTTCGAGGTCGCGTGCGGCCGACCGGCAGGCGGCGATGAGCGCGGGCGGCGGATAGGGCGTGGGCCGCGTGGCGGGGCGGGCGGCCGCCGGCGCGGGGCGACCCTCGGGTCCGCGCCCCCACAGCGGCGCGCCGACGCGGGCGAGGGCCGCGGCGCCCGCGAACGCCGCCGCGGCGAGGGCATATCGAAACCGCGTGTTCATGTCACTGTAGTAGACGCCGGCGGAGGCGGCGGGTTCCCTCGGCCGGGCCGCCGCGGCGTCATGTCATCAGGTCCGCTTTCTGGGGATACAGGATGCGGCGCAGCTTCCTGAGCGCCTTCGATTCGATCTGCCGGACGCGCTCCTTGCTCATCCCGAGGAGCTTGCCGATCTGCTCGAAGGTGCGCTGGGGGCGGGTTTCGTCCAGTCCGTAGTGATCCATCAGAATCCGCCGCTCCTCCGGCGTGAGCTGGGCGAGGACGACGTCGATGCTCTCGCGCAGCTCGGCGATGTTGACCTCGTCGGGGCTGTAGGTTCTCAGGGCGGCGGCGATGTCGAGGATCTCCTCGTGCCCGGTGGAAAACCGGTCGAGCTGGTAGCGCTCGCGCGGCACGGACCGGGCGAAGTTCCGCATGATGGCCCACGAGGCGTACGTGCTGAAGCGGTTCCCGCGGGCGTAGTCGAACTTCTCGACGGCCCGCATGAGCGACACGTTGCCGTCGCTGACGAGCTCGAAGAGCGTCTGCGCCCCGCCGACGTGCTTCTTGGCGATCGACACCACCAGGCGCAGGTTCGCGCGGATGATCCTGTTCTTGACGGCGGTGGCCTGCAGCAGAAGGGCCTCGATCTTCTTGAGCTGCCCCGCCGCCACACGCGCGGGGTCCAGGTGGCGGCGGAGCATGTCGGCCTTGTATTTCAGGTAGTTGTAGCGCCGGAACAGGTCGTGCTCCCGCTCGGGCGTCAGCAGGGGCACCTCGTAGAGCGCGCGAAGGTACGGGGGCAGATCGGCGGCCGCCCGCGCCTCGGCGCGTGGGGCGGCCGGGCTGCCGTCGTCGTCGGGCGGGAGGATCAGGTCGTCGGCGCTGGGCAGCTCGAACTGGGGGTTGTAGACGTAGCTGATCTGCCGGCCGAGGATCTGGCGCGCCCGCATCTCGTTGACGATGCGGTAGATGCTGCCGCGCGTTCGGCGGTAGCGCTGGGCGAGGACGGGCGCGGCCGTGCCGCGCAGGAAGCTGCGGTAGACCTGGAGCTTCTTCTGGTCGTCGAGCGGGGCCGGGAGCCTGGGGAAGACGGCCCCGGCGGGGCGGTCGGCGTCGTGCCGGCGGATGGTGTAGCGAACCGTCTCGACGGCCCGCCCGGTCCGCGTGGCGATTCGGCGGGCCACGTCGCTGAGCGTGCACCCGGGCGCCCGCGCCATGCGGCGGGCACGGCGGATGATGTCGTCGCGCTCGTCGGCGGTGAGCTGCGTGAACTTCGCCGAGCGGGCGATCTGGCGCTGCCGGTCGCGCACGAACCAGTGGACGGAACTTTCGAGGAAGCCGATGCGCCGCCGCCCGTCGGGGAAGATCAGCCGCCGCGCGGGCAGCCCCCGGCGCCGCCAACGCTGGACCGTCTTGGTGGACACCGAGAAACGCTTCGCCAGCGCGGGCGCGCCGTAGACCGCCTCCGCGTAGTCGTCCGTGCGCAGCGGAAAGCTGTCGCACACGGCGATCATCAGCCGCAGCAGGTCCGCACGCACGTCCGCGCCCGGCATCGGCGCCGACGAGCCCGCCGACCGCCTCGGGCGGTAGCCCGTCAGACGGAAGACCACGAACTCGTACGGGTACTCCCGCTTCGGGTCGATGATCTGCACGAGCCGCTCGGCCGCGTCGACGTATCCCCTCTTCAGCCGGGTCAGGCCCGCCGAGAGCTCCTTGGCGAGCCCCTCCATGACCTTGTGCTTGTAGCCGCGCATCGGCCGTGTCCTTCAGGGCCACAGCACCGGTGCCGCGCCACCCGTGTCGGAAAGACCCCCGAGCCGGAGAACACTATGACATCGCGATTTCGTCAGGGCGGCCGGCGCGGGCCGGCAACGGCACTTACGGCTGCGTCGTCGGCACCTCGGGGTCGGGCCAGGCCTTCAGGCCCATCAGCCGGCGGAGCCGCCGCACCGAGTACATCGGGTGCATGGGGTCGCGCTGCGGGGGGGCGGCCGCCAGCACGTCCGCCAGGGGCGAGCCCATCACCGTGCGGCGCACGGCCTGGGGATTGGGCGACACGTGGAACCGCGCGGCGTAGGCCGCCGCCAGCATGTCCTTGGAGGCCATCGCCGCGGACTCATCGGGCGAGCTCAGCCCGGCCCCGCAGATCTCGATGGCCTTCGCGCAGTCGGCGTCGTCGGTCCGCATCTGCTCGAGCCGGCGGGCCTTGTAGCCCGCGAGGGCCTGCGCGGCGCCCGCCATCGTGTCCGCAACCGGCCGGGTCGTCGTCTGCGGCGCCAGCACGCCGATGGCCGGCTTGATGACGGCCACCGCGTCGGCGGCCCCGATGCCGGCAGCCGCGGCCTCCTCACGCTTCAGGACGCCCATCACCGCCTCGGCCATCCCCGCCGTGCGGTCCAGCACCTCCCGCCGGCGGGCCGACAGGTCCACCGCGGCCAGCAGCAGCCGGGCCTCGTCCGGTCGGCGCTCGCTGCCGATGGCCGCGAACAGCTCGCCCGCGCGGTCGAAGGCTCCTTTGGCCGCCGAACGGGCCTTCTCCGCCTGGGCGTAGACCTGCGCCTGGCGCCCCGTCAGCATGGCCAGGCGCCGGCGGGTGACGGCGACGTCGAGCAAGGTCTGGCGGCGGCGCGCGTTGATATCGGCATCGCGGCCTTCGCGATCCTTCATCCGCGCCTGGACGAGGGCCAGCCTGGCCCGGCTTCCGTCGCGGTCGTGGCCGGCCAGCTTCAGGTCCAGCGCCAGTCCGTCGATCTCGCCGACGAGCTCGTCGGCCTCCCGCCGCGCGGCCAGCGCCTTCGCCTGGAGCGCCTCGACCTCGTTCAGCTTCTTCTCGCGCACGGCGTACTTCGTGGCCTGCTTCAGCTCCACGAAGCCCTGGGCGACCTGCTGCCCCAGGTCGCGGGCCTCCGTCTCGCGTGCGCCCAGGAGCTTCTCCTTCTCGGCCTTCGTCCGGGTGAGGGCCTCGACCTTGGCCTCGGCGTCCGTGACGGCCTGCTTGGCCGCCTGCTCGGCGGCGGGCAGGTCCTCCGCCTTCGCCGACAGGAGCTTGTCGTGATGGGCGAGAACGTCGAACTGCCCGGTGAGGGCGGCGGCGGCCTGAATGGCAAGCCCCGCGGCGTCCTCGGCCTCGTCGGCGGCCGCCCCGAACGTCTGGGCATGGCAGCCGCCCAGCAGCTCCACAAGCTGCGCGTGCATGGTCTGCGCCGTCTTCCGGTCGGGCTCGGGCGCGGCGGCCTGGGCCGCCAGGGCGCCCGCCAGCGCCTGTTCCGCCTGGCGGAGTTCCGCCAGAACGTCCTCGCGCGGTCCCGGCGCCGGCTCCAGAGGCACGCTGCCCCCCTGCCGCAATTGCCGCAGAAGCGCCGCGCGCGCGTCGGCGTCCTGGAGCCTGGCCTTCAGCTTCGCGGCGACCTCGGGGGCCATGCCCGCCGCGCCGGCGGCCGCGATCGCGCTAAGCTTCGCGTCGTCGGACGTCCAGCTCGCCAGCAAGGCCGCCGCCGCATCATCCGCGGCGGTCAGGAGCTTCGCGTTCTGGTCGGTCTGTCGCGCGTAGGCCCCCAGCGCCTCCAGGGCCAGCTCGTCGAACAGCACGTCGAAGATCTGCCGGCGGGCCTGCTCGTCCTTCAGGCGCTCCACGATCTCCCGCTTGACCTGTTCGCTCTCCCAGTCCGCCGGGGAGAGATCCTCCACCCTCGGCGGCGCCAGGGGGAGCAGGTCGGCGGCCCGGCTGCGGATGTAGCGGGCTCTCAGGTCGCGCGGCACGTCCTCCAGGCGGATTCTGTAGGTCGCCACGTCTTTCATGACCTCGCGACACTCCTCCCATCGCGCCCAGTAGCCGTTGAAGCTCTGGTCGTCGAACAGGAGCCGTTCGCGCCCCTTGATGGCCCGCATCCAGTCGGCCAGAACGCTCTTGGCCACGAGGTCGTGCTCCTGGCGGGTCCGCTCCCTGTCGGCGGGCGACAGCTTCGCGGGGTAGGCCAGCGCCGTGTGGGCCTCGGCGTAGGCCTGGCGGGCCTGATCGACGGCCTCCCGGAGCTTCTGGGCAGCCTGACGGGGTTCGGAGTCGGAGCATCCTGTCAGCACGGCGGCCGCCACGAGCGCCGTCAGGGTCGAGCAGCGATTGGTCTTTCGCACGGTAATGTCTCCCACTGGGCGCGGTGCCTCGAGCGGCCCGCGGGCCGACCAGTTTTTACCAGCTTACGGCGGCGTTTGCAACGGAGCGCCGTCCGGGTCCGCGGGGCCGGCCGAGGCGAGCACGCCGAGCACGGCGGCAGCGTCGGAGGGCGTGACGGCGTAGGCGCGGCGCCCGCGCTGCACCGGCACGCACACCATCACGCTGCCGTCGCGTGCCTGGATGCTCGCGAGGCGGTCCCCCAGAGGCCGGCAGGTGTCGGCGACCTTCTCGGCCGCCGCCGTGTCGCCGACGCACGTCCAGCGCGCCACGCGCCGCGGCGCCTGCCGGGCGGGCAGGGGCACGAGGGGGGCATCCTCGGCGTGCCACATGAGCAGGTCGGGCAGGTCAGCGGCGCCCTCGGCGACGACGACGCCGTAGTGGCGGGCGAGGCGCCGCGTTCCGTGCCCGATCTCGTATCGGAAGTCGAACATCCGGATGGGGCGCCCGCCGAGCCGCCCGTACGTCATGTTGTGCGCCCGCGGGCTGTGCCCGGCGCCGATGAGGGCGAAGCCGGCGTAGCGGCGGGGAACGTCGAAGAGGTCCTCCGGGGCGAACTGCATGCCCGCGCCGTGGGCCGCCCGCGCCAGCGCGTTCGTCCGCCGGTGCTGGCGCAGGCCCATCACGACGAAGAAGCTCATCGACACGGCCAGCAGGCCGAACAGCAGGATGATGACGATGCCGTGCACCATACGCGGCCCGGGCGTTGGGGGCGAGCGGCGCGGCGGCGCCGGCGGCTACATGCCCCCGCCGACGGGCAGTGTTGTGGGCGCGGGCGGGACGAACAGGCCCGGCTCCGTCGGGCTGCCCGGCGGGACGGTGAGGGCCGGACCGCCGGGCCGGGTCGTCGGCCCGGGCCCCGGAACCGCGCCGGGGGGCGCCGGACGGTACTGCACCGGATAGCCGTGATGCGGCGGGCCCTTGAGGGCCTCAACCCAGTCGCGCACGACCTTGTACAGCGCGTCCTCGCGGCTCTGGAACGCCGGCGGGAAGTTCACGTCGGCCGGGTGGCGGAACTCCGCGATCTTCTGCGGCAGCAGGTAGTTCAGCAGCAGCGACTTGTCGGGCATGTCCCGGTCGATCATGCGGAGGGTGTTCTTCGCGTAGGTGTCGAGGACGAGCAGGTTGGTGTAGTGCAGCTCGGTCTGCCGGGCGGCGCTGCGGAAAAGCTTCAGGCTGCCCTTCCCCTCGCTGCCGCCGTGGCATTCATTGGTGGCGCAGCGCTGAAGCACGAGCGGCCAGATGCGATTGCGGTAGTCGATCATGAACTTCGGGTCGGCGCGGACGACGATGTCGTCCTTCATGCCCCAGTTGTCTTTGCCAAGCTCGGCGAGCATGTACTGCGCCTTGCGCAGGTTGTCATACCGCAGAAACTGCCTCTCGAAACCGGAGTCTCTGAAGTCGCCCTTGCCTCGCATCGACTCGATGAACCGCTGCACCACCCCGTTCCGCAGCAGGACCGGCACGCGCTCGTTCGGGCCAAGCTCGTACAGGCGAATCCGGTTGATGTCGGCCATGCCCATCAGCTTCGGGCCCGTCACGTCCGTCCCGCCGCCGTCGCCCCCCGCCGGCTCCTCCCCGTCGCCCTCCTCGCCGGTCTGGGTGGTCGGCTCGCGGAGCCGGTCCTCGACGCGCCGCAGCAGGATGGCGGCCATCTCGTAGTCCTTGCGGAGCCCCATCGCCGCCTTGAGTTCCTTCTGGGCGATCTTCAGATAGCCCTTGCTGAAGGCCCATTTGCCCAGCTCGTATCGGGCGGCGGGGTCGTTGGGGTCGATCTGGCCGAGGCGCTGCTTGTACTCGTCCTCCGGCGTGACGACGTCCACGACGGCCTCGACGTCATCGGCACCGATCGTGATGACCTGCCCCGGGCCGATGCGGACCCGGTAGCCGGCGTCGGTCTTGCGGACCTCGCCGGTGATCTCGTTGCCGTTTTTGAGCTTGAGGGTCTGTCGCTTGGCGAAGGCGGCCTGGCACGCCAAGCCAATCAGAATCGCAATGATCGCGGCCCGTCTGCTGAACATGCGTCACCTCGTATGAGCGGCCACAGGCATTCTGTTCCTACGCGGCTCCCACCCCCGCTCCGCGCACGGGCGGAAGGCGGCAGTGGGATTCGAACCCACGAATAACGGATTTGCAATCCGTCGCCTTGGTCCACTTGGCTATGCCGCCGCGGCTGCTGCCTCGCCGCCAGTATAGCGGCCGGGCGGACAGCGTCAACGTCGGCCCCCGCGGCCAAGCGCAGGCGCGGCGGGGGGCATCGGCCCATCCGGGCGGCCCTACGCGCCGCTCAACTGCCGCGCCCGGTCGGCGACGGCCTTGAACCTCAGCCGGTCCGCCGCGCCGATCTGCTCGATGTAGGAGATCAGCCCTTTCAGGGCCGTCTTGTCGGCACGGTAGACCTCCAGCATGCAGGTGACGTACTGGAGCTGCGTGTCCCAGTAGGCGGGGTCCGTCGGCTTCAGCGACCCGCGGATCTGGTCCCACAGGGGCAGGGCCTCGGCGTATTTGCCGAGCTTCTGGTAGGCCCGCGCCAGGCCGCGCAGCACGACCGAGTCGCTCGCCAGGTACTGCACCGCGACCGCGGCGTAGGAATCGCATGCACGGGCGATCAGCTCGGCGAGGGTGCCGGCGTCCTCCTCGCGATCGACGCGTCTGAGCAACTGAAGCGCCCGGCTGGAGACGGTGAGCACGCCCCGCTGCTTGAACTCATCGAGCACGTCCCGCCCGAGCTGCCGAAGCCCGGCGACGTTGCCGTCGGCGGCCTCGAGGCGCTTGAGCCACTCCTCCTTCTGCTTAACGATCTGCTGCTTCTGCTCGTCCTTGCGGTCCTCGTCCATGGCCTTGGCTTCCAGCCAGACCTTCAGGGCGCCGGGGTCGTCGCCGATGGCGGCGAGGGCGTCGGCGTAGCGCCGGGTGGCCTCGTAACGGTCCTCCTCCGGCAGGTCCTCCTTCCGGGCGTAGTCGTAGATGAACCGGGCGAACTTGCTGTAGCTCTGGGCGGCGGCCTGCCACTGCTTCGTGCCGCGCTGCTCCAGCACCCGCATGTCCTCGATCCTCTCGCCCGTCTTGCGGAGCTGGTCGTAGACCTCCGACAGCAGGTACTCGGCGTCCTTGGGGTTCTCCTCGATGATGCGGATGAGCTTCTCCGCCGCGCCGGCAACGCCGTCCTCCAGCTCCCACTGCGTCTCCTTCAGCCGGGCGCGACGCTCCTCCGGCGTCCCCTGCCAGTGCTGCTTCACCCAGCGGACCTTTTCGAGGGCGCGTTTCTTGGCCTGGGGGTCGGCGGCGCGCCGGCCCTTGTTCCAGAGCATCTCCGCGGCCACGAGCGCCGACCAGCTCGCCCGCAGCGACAGCGTCTCGCGGCGCTGCTCATCGGCGACCCGCTGGGCGGCGGCGAGCGCGTCGGAGGAGTAGGCGTCCAGGTCGGCGATGAGGCGGTCGAGGTCGGTCAGCTTGGCGAGGGCATCGCTGAGGGCCTTCCGCTGCGGCTCGGGCAGGCTGGAATCCTCCAGCCCCCTCAGCCAGCGGTCCTTCTTCTCCAGCAGGTCATGCCGGTCGTTGAGGGCGGCGTACTTGTCGTCGAGATAGCGGAGGAGGTTCGACTTGGGCGTGGCCTCGAAGGCGGAGATGGCGTCGATGCCGAGCTTCAGGGAGGTCGGGTCGTAGTTTTCGCCGCCGGCCTTCTGCATCTCGCGCTTCAGCCACGCCAGCTCCGACTTCCACGCGTCGACCTCGGGGCGGTCGCCCCAGCCGCCCACGAGGGCCTGAAGCGCCTCGAAGTACTGCTTTTCGAAGTCCTTGCCCGGCGGCGAGTCGGCGGCCAGACGCTCCTTCCGCAGGTTGCTCAGCTCGTTGACGGCCCGGCTGGCGGCGGCGAAGGCGAGGGGATGGTCGGGGTGGGCGTCGGCGATGCCGAGCCAGAGGGCGGCGGCGCGGCGGACCTTGGGCCAGCGCTTCGGCCCGGCCTCGGCGAGCTCGGCGACGGCCTGCTTGAGCTCGGCCTCCTCGGCGACGGTGTCGCCGCCGGTCTGCTTGAGCCGGGCGATCTCCTGGCGGAGGTCCACGACGCGGTTGACCTTCTCGGGATACCAGCGGGGCATGATGGCCTGGGCGGCCTGCCAGCGTGCGGTGACGGCGATCCGCCGGGCGAGCGTGCGCTCGCGCTCGGTGCCGGCGGGCCGGGTGGCGGCGCCGCCGCCGCCGGCCGGCTGCGTCGTCGGCGCCTCCGGCTCCAGGATCTTCTCCAGAAGGGCCAGGGCCTTCTCGCGGTCGGTGTCGCTGTCGGCCTCGGTGAGCTGCCGGACCACCACCGCCAGCCGCACCGCCGACTGGAACACCGGGCTGGGCTCGTCCTCGCCGAGACGCCGCTCGTATCGCCTCGCCAGTACCGTGAACAGCCAGACCTGAAGCCCCGACAGCCGAGACAGCTTCTGCTGCTCACGCTCGTACGGCTTGCCCGCCGCCTGAAGCCGGGCCACCTCCTTGGCGAGGGTCTCGTAGCGGTCCTCGAAGGTGAACATGGCGGCGGCGGCGTCGAGCTGATGGGCGGCGGCGGCGGCCCGGTGGCCCTCTCGCATCGCCGCGTCGGCGAGCCGCTCGTGGAAGTAGCACCGCAGCAGGGCGGCCTGGACCTCGGCCCGGTCCTGTGCCTGCTGGTCGTCGCCGCTTTGCGCCAGGGCGGTCCTGAGGAACTCGCCGATGGCCTCCGTGACGGCGGCGCCGTCGGGCCTGGGGCGATCGATCTCGTTCCGGGCGGCCTGGAACAGGGCGGTCCGCACGACGCCGGCCGCCGCGTCGCGCGCCTCGCCGCCGCGCTCGACCGCCGTGCGGATCGCGGCGAAATACCCCGCCGCCGCGTCGTGCTGGTCCAGCAGGCGCGACGCGATCCCCTGCAGCAGCCGCGACCAGTACTTGATGGCCACCTCCTGCTTAACGCCGGCGAGGCGCTCCACCTCGCTGATGGCGGCGTTGATCTGGGCGGAGCGGGCCCACTCGATCCGCCCGATGGCGCTCTCCGCCCGGCGGAAGAGCCGCTCGAGCTGCTTGGCGTCGTCGTCGCCCTTCGGCTGGAAGGCGAGGACGCGCCGCAGGGCCTCCGCCGCCCGCGCCACGTCGCCCAGGGCGGCCTCGCCCGCCGGCTCGAGCGGCGCACCGAGCCGCCGGATGGCCTCCACCAGAAGCGCCGTCCGCTTGGCGGCGTCGGTGGCGGCCTCGGCGGCGTCGGCCTTCGCCTTGGCGTCCGCCACGGCGGACTTCGGCGGCAGCGACAGGCCGCGCAGCATCCGGATCCAGCCCGTGTGGAAGATGAACATCGGCTCCTGCCGGAACTTGTTCACCTGCGGGAGGATGCTGATGATGCCGGTGATGTCGCCGCCCCAGGTGCGGACGTGATCGTCGAGCGACAGCTTGAGCAGGTCGAGCTGCTGGGTGGCCTCGGCGGTCAGGCGCTCCAGCTCGACGCGGTCGTCCGGCTCCTCGGCGAGGTAGAGCAGGCGGTCGGCGATCGGCTGCCCGATGCCCTCCGCCAGCAGCTTCGCCAGCATGTACCGCAGCCGCCAGAAGCTGATCCACTGCCCCGCGTCGGCGTCCTCGCCGGGGGGCGTGGCGACGGCCTGACGCAACAGGTCGGCCGCACGCTCCAGCGCCGCCCGCCGCTTCCGGTCGTTCTCGGGGCCGGTGAGCCGGGCGGCCTTGACGGCCTCGAGCTGGGCCGCGGCTGCCTTGCTGCCCAGCACGTCGCCGGACTTCTCGAGGTGGGCCTTCAGGCCCTCCAACGCGGCGGCCATGCCCAGCTCGCCGAGCGCCTCGGCGACCTTGACGTTATCGAGCCTGGCGTACGGGCCGGGCTTGCCGCGCGCCTGGGCGGCCGCGGTGGCGGTCGCCGCGGCAAGCACGGCCGCCGCGACGAGCGCCAGCCCCCCGGCGCGCATCGGGTCAGGAGCCTTCATCCATTACGTCCATTTGCCACTGGAAGCCGATTTCCTTGAATTCGCATCGCATCGCCTGCGTGTAGGCCTCGGCGACGTATTGCCACCGGACGTACTGGGCCCCCCCGAAGGCGATGCGCTCGTAGTCGACCTCGGGGCGGATAATGGCCGGGGCGTCGGGGGGGCTGCCGCGCTTCGCCTCCAATAGCTCCTCGTAGAGCCGCTGGGCCGCCTGCTGCCGGTACGCCGCCACCGACTGATTCGTCGGCACGTCGATCATCTGCGCCGTGCCGGCGCGCCGCATGATGCCGTAGATCGGCAGCGAGTCCTTGCCGTTGCCCTGCTGGCGGACGAGGACGTAGACCTCCATGACGTCCGGGCGGGGCGGGCCGGTGAAGACGCCCTTCCGCGGGATCGACCCCGGAACGGCCAGCTCGTCGCGGAACTGCGCCGTCAGCAGGAAGAAGATCAGCAACTGGAACGTCACGTCGATCATCGGCGTCAGCGGCGCCTGAAGCTTCGCCTTCGGGCGGGTCCGCTTTTGCCGAGCCGACTCGTAGTGGGCCTCGCCGCCCGGCTTGATCTGTGCCTTTGCCATGGCTATGTCTCCCGCCCCATTTCCTCGGGGATGGGATTCCGGCGGACGGTGATGTAGACCTTCTTGACGCCGGCGGACCCCGCGGCCGACAGCGCCCGGGCCACGTGCTCGTACGCCACCCGGTAGTCCGCGCGAATCTCCACGAAGAACGGCAGGCCCTTCTGCTGGGCGTCCTCGAACTTGTTCTTGATCACCTCGGCCATGTGCATCCGCTTGCCGGTCTCGGCGCTGATGCGCTCGCCGAGGAGGAACTCGTCGAAGGGCTCCCTGTTGATCTCGTAGCGCAGCAGCTCGCCGTAGGCCTGCGGCTGCCCGCCGGCGCTCTGGGCGTGCTCGGGGTCTTCCTTCGAGAGCACGTTGATGACGACGCGGGCGACGCCCTTGAGGTCCTTCTCCTCGACGGACGGGGGCTTCACCGGAAACGGCAGCGTCACCGCCGAGATCTCCTTCGAAGCGAACTGGCTGGCCAGGATGAAGAAGATGATCAACTGGAAGACGATGTCGATCATCGGCGTCATGTTGATCGGAATTTCCTCATGCTCGCGCTTGTAGACCAGGCTCTTGGCCATAGCCACGCTCCTTCCGGCGCCCGCCCGCGCGGCCGGCTACGCCTTCTTCCCGCCCGGACGGAAGTTCGAAATCAGCTCCTGCCCGGCCAGCATCGCCTCGCTCGACAACGAGTCGATCTTGTTCCGAAGCCAACTGTAGACCGCCAGGCTCGGAATCGCGATCGACAGGCCCAGCAGGGTGGTCACCAAGGCCGTGCCGATGCCCTTCGCCAGGTCGGCCGGGTTTACCTGCCCGCCCGCCTTCTTCACGATCTCAAAGAACGTGAGCGTGATGCCCCACACCGTGCCCATCAGGCCCAGCATGGGGGCGATGTTGCCGATGAGGTTGAGCCACTCGATGTAGCGCAGCAGCTTGGTGGTGCGTTCCTCGGACGCCTCCTCCATGGCGCGCTCCATGGCCCCGTATCCGTGGGCCGCCTCGGACAGGGCGGCGTGGATCATGTAGCTGAGGTAGCTGGGCTCCTCCGCCGTCAGCTCGATGGCGTCGCGGTACTGCTTCTCCTCGAACTGCCCCTTGACCTGTTCGAGGATGTCGTCGGGCATGATGTTCACCCGGCGGATGTCGATGAGGTACTTGATGATCAGCGCCAGCGTGCCCACGCTGATCGCCCACAGCAGCCACCCAATGATGCTGCAATCCACGAAGAAGACCTTGAAGTAGTTCACTTCCATCGACGCATCTCCTCAAGCTGTGTGCAGGTTGCCTGGCCGGTGCCGGCGCGGGGTGCCGCGCGGTCATCCGCCGCCGCCGTCGGCCTCGGGGGTGCCCTGTTTCGCGAGCGACTCAAGCCGTTGCTTCGCCTGCCCGGCGAATGGACTGTCCTTGTAGGCCGGGTCCGACGACACGCGCCGCAGCGCCGCCGCCGCACCCGCCGCGTCCCCCAGCGACGCGCTGATCTCCCCCGCGCGGAACCACGCCTCCGCCGCGTCGGGCGAGGTGGGATACTGCACTGCCGACACCATGAACATCGCCGCCGCCTGCGCCAGCAGGGCGGAATCCGACCGCTCGCGCCCCACCGCCAGCCGCGCCGCCCCTGCCAGGAACAGCGCCCGGTCCAGGTCCTGCGCCCCCACCTTCGGCAGCAGCTCATCGATGGTGTTCAGGGCGCGCTCGCTCTGCCCGCCGGCCAGCATGCTCTCGACGGTCCGGAGCTGTCCGCGGCTTCGCGTGCCGACCTTCGCCGCCGAGGGGATGCCGCTCGGGGGGCGCTCGCCGTTGCCACCGGGGGCGGGAGGCTTCTGGCCGTTGCCGTTCCCGGGCGGGGCGGGCTCCTCGAGGCCGGCCCGGCTGTTCAGCTCCCGCAGAACGGCCTTCGCGGCGACCTGCGCGCGGGCGTCGGTCAGCCGGTGCATCAGGGCGGCCAGCCGACGGGCGGCCTGCTTCCCCTCGGCGGGCTTGCCCCAGTTCCGCGGGCGGAGCTCGGAGGCGGGCCCGGCCTCGGTGTTCTCGGCGAGCAGGGCGGCCCAGTCCTCGACCCAGCGGTTGATCATGCCGGTCTGCCCGAGCACCTCGAGGCGGCGGTAGCGGATGAGCCGCCGCTGCCAGTCGATGCGGCCGGCCTCGTACGCCCGGTCGTACAGCGGCACCGCCTGCTCCGGGCGCCGCTGCCGCAGCTTCTCGGCGTCGGTCAGGTGCCGGATCAAGGGCATCTCGATGGCCGTGACGCGCTCCAGCGGCTCGGCGACCTCCCGGGCGCGCGTCCGGAAGTAGATCCGCCCCTCCTTGCAGTCGCTGACCGTCACGTTCGGATAGGGCAGGCGCCCCACCGTCACAATGTCGCCCGCGGCCGCGCTCGCGGCCGCCAGAATCATCAGCAGTGCCGTCTTTCGCATCGTCGCTACTTGATGTGATAGAACTCGCCGTTGTGCTCGGCGGCGATCTTCTTCATGACGTCGATGGCCGACTGCTCGTCGCCGCGGTACAGGAAGGTGAAGATCCGCACCTTGCGCCGCGTGACGAGATTACCCGACTCGTCGCGAACCTGTATCTTCGGGTTGTGGTCGTTGAGCCACTGAACGACGGCCTCGTTGCCCGTGTACTGCCCGTAGACGTTCGTGGCCCCGCCGACGCCCTCGAAATCGCCGTCGGACAGCAGGCAGATGAGCTTCTCCGCATCGTCCGGGGCGTGCAGAAGCACCTCGAAGGCGCGCTTCAGGGAGGGGATGAGGATGGTGCTGCCTTCGGGGATGGCCGACTTGATGAACTCCCCGGTCTCCATCTTATTCTCGGGCGTGGCGAACACGAGGTTCCGCGGCGGGGCCTCCAGCGGCTCCTCCTTGCCGAAGAAGATGAGGTGGTACTTCTGGTTCTCGTCCAGCCCCCCGATCGACCGGCTCAGCTCCACCTGGAGCGTCTCGAACGCCCCGCCGAGGGTCATCGAGCCGGACTTGTCGATCAGGTAGACGACGTCCTCGGCGCGAACGGTGTCGCGGTCCATGAACCGCACGCCGCCGCCCCCTCCCGGCTGCGGCAGGCCGGTTTCCGCGAGCCGCCCCCCCGGGCCCGCCGAACCGCTCGCCCCGATCACCGGCGCCATCTTCTGCCGCAGCCCCGAGCCCGTCAGGCTCTTGTCCTGCTTCTGGGCTGTGGCCTTGTCCAGCGTCGGCAGCGGCTGGCGCGCCTTCTGCCGAAGCGGGTTCTCGCTGGGGCGCTCGTGGCGGCGTTTGGTGACCTTGGAACGTCGGGGCGCCGCCGCCGACTCGGGCGGCTTGATCCGCTGGTCCTCGCCCTCCTGGACGATGATGGCGAAGAACATCATGATCAGCGCCAACCCAAGGTGGAAGAACACGCTGATGACCCACGGCATCACCTGGGCCATCACGTTCATCACGGCGTCTCCCTGCCCACCGTGGACCTGCTGCTGCTCGCCCTCCCCGGCCGGCGCGGCACCTGCCCCCGGCGGCACCTGCGGGCGCGGCAGCGACGCCAGCGCCTGCGGCACCGTGATCCGCTTCTGGCAGTGGGGACACTTGACCTCCTGGCCGGGCTGGGCGTCGAGGCTGAGCAACTTGCCGCACTTCTCGCAACGGAAGTCTACAGCCATGGCCGAGTCTCCTTGCCCAGTGGGGCGGCGGTGTGCCGGGTCCTCGTGGCATCCGGATGCAAAGCCGACTGACCGGCTCGCACCCGCCTGCGGCCCGAGCTGCCTGCCACCAGGCCACTGGTCATTCGCGGCGTGGCGACGAGGCTTACCTCCCCGCCGCACGCCACGTCAAGCGGGCATGACGGGCAAGGCGGTCGCCCTCGACGGCCGCCCGAGGTGGGCCCGTTTGGGCGGGCTGTTGCACGCACCCGCCCGGAGGGAAGTCACGTGTTGTCCACGGGTGGCCCTCAGGCACCGGGCCTTCGACCCGCATGGTCTATCCTAACCCCGCGCCTGGAGGCCGGCAAACAAAATATTCACGTTCCGCTAAGGCCCGAAGCGCTCCTACAATGCGGGCTCGGCGAGGGTGGCGGAACTGGCAGACGCGCCAGGTTTAGGTCCTGGTCCCGAAAGGGGTGCAGGTTCGAGTCCTGTCCCTCGCAGTCCCCGGGCGCTTGGCAGCGCACACGCGCAGAACCGGGGGCTTGGTGCCGGGCACGGGGGGGGCTCCTGCGTTGCGCCGCCTGCCCGCCGCGGCGGGATCAGGCCTTCTGCTCGGCGGTTCCGGGCTGGTGGGTGTCCCGGGCGTCGGCGGCCTCGCGGACCCGATCCGACAGGAACGTCATGACCGAGACGTAGAAGAACCCGAAGGCGAACATCACGAGAAATGGGGCGGTCAGCAGCGAGCGGGCGAACGTCAGGCTCGCCACGGCGCAGAAGGCCATGTAGAGCCCGAGCAGGAACTCCACGTAGGGCAGGAGGTCCCGGCGGGGCTTGCGCCGGGTGCGGTCGCTGACGGAGGAGGCGACGTTCCTGCCGCCGTACTTGGGTGTCCGAACGAACTCCGTCCGCCGTCCGAACAGGGCCTCGAGGATGGCCTTGCTGTTGGAGACGCACAGCCCCACGCCGATGGCCATCATGAGTGGCGAGCCGGAGGCGATCATCGTCCAGCCGA
>CAZMDT010000019.1:17038-19751 GCA_964564965.1 uncultured Planctomycetaceae bacterium
GGCCATGAGGACGGGGAGGTATTTCAGGGCGGTCCGCCAGTCGCCGAACAGCTCCACCTGGCTGGCGACGTAGAACACGCTGGCCGACAGGGTCGCCAGGGCGAAGACGCTCACGTCGAAGACGTTCCGCCACATCGACTGCTGCACGCCGGGGTCGGTGCGGATCATCATCGCCGGGAACAGCAGGAGCACCAGGAGGAACATGTAGATGTGCATCGTGAAGCAGGTGAGCTGGAAGAAGGCCTCGACCTTGACCTTCAGCGGCAGCCGGGACAGCAGCACCTTCGGCAGCAGCTTCAGCGTCGTCTGCGCCCCGCCCTTCGTCCACCGGAACTGCTGCGCCTTGAAGGCGTTCATCTCCGGCGGCAGCTCCGACGGGGCCGTCAGGTCCGGCACGAACACGAACCGCCACCCCTTCATCTGCGCCCGCAGCGACAGGTCCAGGTCCTCCGTCAGCGTGTCGTGCTGCCAGCCGCCGGCGTCGTGGATGGCCGATTTTCGCCACGTGCCGCCGGTGCCGTTGAAGCTCATGAACCGGTCGCTGCGGTTCCGGGCCGTCTGCTCGATGGCGAAGTGCCCGTCGAGGAAGATCGCCTGCGTCCGCGTGAGGATGCTGTCGTTGCGGTTGATGTGGTCCCACCGCGTCTGCACCGCGCAGACCTTCGGGTCGGTGAAGTAGTGGATCGACCGCTTGAGAATGTCCGGCTCGGGGACGAAGTCGGCGTCGAAGATCGTGATGAACTCGCCCGTGGCGGTCCTCATCGCGTTCTCGAGCGCCCCGGCCTTGTAGCCGGCGCGGTTGTCGCGATGGAGATACACGGCGTCGAAGCCCTGCGCCTTCGCGGCCGCCACGGCGGCCCGGGCGATCTCCTGCGTGTCGTCCGTGCTGTCGTCGAGCACCTGAATCTGGAGCCGGTCGCGCGGGTAGTCGAGCTCGCAGGCCTTCCGGATGATCCGCCGCGCCACCAGCCGCTCGTTGTACATCGGAAGCTGGACCGTGACCGCCGGCAGCTCCTCGAACCGCCCCTTCGGCCACAGCCGCTTCCGCCGGTGCCGGTAGTACAGGTACACCAGCCCGTAGCGATGGAGCCCGTAAATCGACACCATCACCATCAGAAAGATGTACAGCGCCATGAAGACCGTGTATCCGAAGTCTGCCCAGCTCATGCGGCCTGTGCCCTTTCCGCGGCGCGAGTCGGCCAAACGGGCCCGGCTATCCCGATGGGGTATTCTATCGGGGGCCCCCCGGCGGCGTCAACAAGGCAATTCCCCGCGGTCCGCCCGAAGCCCCCTCAGCCGCCCAGAACCCGGTGCAGCACCGCGGCCAGCTCGTTGACCTGGTACGGCTTCGCCACCACGTCCCGGAAGCCGTGCGAAGCGTACTCCGCCATCACCGGGTCGTTCGAGTAGCCGCTCGACACGATCGCCGTCACGCCGGGGTCGATCTGCCGCAGGCGGGCGATCGTCTCCCGGCCGCCCATCGCTCCCGGCACGGTGAGGTCGAGGATGACGGCATCGAACGGCCGGGCCACGCTCATGGCCTGGCGGTAGAGCTGGATGGCCTGCTCCCCGTCGGCGGCCAGCGTGGGCTCGTAGCCCACTTCCTCGAGGAGCCGCCCGACCACCGACCGGACGCCGGCCTCATCGTCCATGACGAGAATGCGCCCGTGGCCGGGGGGCGGCGCCTCGGGGGGCGGGGGCGCCTCGTGGGGGGCCTCGCCGGCGGCGGGCAGATAGACGTGAAACGTGCTGCCCCGCCCGACGGCGGACGCCACGGCGATGTGCCCGCCATGGCGCCGCATGATCGTATACGACGTGGCGAGCCCCAGCCCCGTGCCGGATTCCTTCGTGGTGAAGTACGGCTCGAAGATGCGCGGCAGCAGTTCGGGGGCAATGCCGGCCCCGCGGTCGGTGATGGACACGCGGACGTACGGGCCGGGCTGGAGGGGCAGGCCTTCCTCGCCGCCGACGCGGAGGTCCTCCGCCTCGACGGTGACCACCCCGCCGGAGGGCATCGCCTGCACGGCGTTGAGCAGGATGTTGCTGAGGACCTGGCTGATCTGCCCGGTGTCGACGGTGGCCGCCCAGAGACCCTCGGGGATGTTCATCTCGGCCCGCACGTTCGCCCCGCGCAGGGCGAACCGCACCGTGTCGCTCAGCAGGCGCGTGATGGACGTGGGCTTCCGGATGGGCGCCCCGCCTTTCGCAAAGGCCAGAAGCTGCTGGGTAAGGTCGCCCGCTCGCAAGGCGGCGTCCTCGGCCTCGGAGAGCATTTCGGCGACGTCCGGCCGCCGGGCGATGTGGCTCTTGGCGAGGCCGATGTTGCCCAGGACCGCCGTCAGGAGGTTGTTGAAGTCGTGGGCGATGCCGCCGGCGAGCACGCCGACCGCCTCCATCTTCTGGGCCTTGGCCAGCTCCTGCTCGACGCGGCGCTGGGCGGTCACGTCGCGCAGGACCAGCACAACGCCCTCGACGGGCCGGCCCGGCTGCGTGAGCGGCGCGGCGCTGTCGGCGACCTCGTGCTCCTCGCCGTCGCGGGCAACCAGCAGCAGCTCGCCGGGCAGGCCCACCCCGCCGCCCTCCTCGATCACCCGCCGCAGCAGGTTCGGCGCCGGCTCCCGCGTCCCGATATCAACGAGGTTCACGACCTCTTCGATCGCCCGTCCCATCGCGTCGCCCTCACGCCAGCCCGTCAGCTCCTCCGCCACCGCCA
>CAZMDT010000020.1:0-19537 GCA_964564965.1 uncultured Planctomycetaceae bacterium
GGCATCCACGGGGCGACGTTCTCCTCCGGGGAGCTGACCCACGCCCACGAGACCGAGTTCAGCCACGCCGTCCAGATCGGCAACGCCATCACCGAAAAGAAGATGCTCGACACGATCCTGCAGGCGCGGTCCGAGCGGCTCTACACCGCCATCACCGACTGCGGGGCCGGGGGGCTCTCGAGCGCGGTCGGCGAAATGGGCGAGGCGCTCGGAGCCGAGGTGCACCTCGAGCACGTGCCGCTCAAGTACGCCGGGCTGAGCTACTCGGAAATCTGGATTTCCGAGGCGCAGGAGCGGATGGTGCTCGCCGTGGCGCCGCAGAACGTCAAGCGGATCATGGAGCTGTTCGAAGCGGAGGGCGTTGAGGCCACCGTCATCGGGCAGTACGGCACGGCGGACGGGCACCTGCGGCTGTACTACGACGGGCACGAGGTGTGCGACCTGTCGCTGGCGTTCGTGCATCACGGGCTGCCGCGCCCCACGAAGCAGGCGGTCTACGAGAAGCCGGCGCGCCCCTCGCCGGAGCCGCCGCCCCGCCGGGACTACGGCGAGGTTCTGCGGCGGCTTCTGGCGGCGCCGAACGTGGCGAGCAAGGAATGGATCATCCGCCAGTACGACCACGAGGTTCAGGGCGGCAGCGTGGTCAAGCCGCTGGTCGGCGTGGGCGAGGATGCCCCGGGCGACGCGGCCGTCATCCGCCCGGTGCTCGGCTCGCGGAAGGGGCTGGTGATTTCGTGCGGGATGAACCCGCGGCTGGGGGAGCTGGACCCGTACGAGAGCGCCCTGCACGCGGTGGACGAGGCGTTGCGGAACGCCGTGGCGGTCGGAGGGGATCTGTCGCACACGGCGATTTTGGACAACTTCTGCTGGGGCAACTGCAACAAGCCGGACCGCATGGGCGCCCTCGTGCAGTCGGCGAAGGGATGCCGCGACGCCGCGCTCGCCTTCGGCACGCCCTTCATCAGCGGAAAGGACTCGCTCAACAACGAGTTCCAGACCGAAGGCGGCGAGACGATCGCCATCCCCCCCACGGTGCTCATCTCGGCCATCAGCGTCATCGACGACGCCGCCCGCTGCGTCACCGCCGACGCCAAGGAGCCGGGGAACTTCCTGTTCATCCTGGGGCGCACGGGGCGGCGGCTCGGCGGCAGCCACGTGCTGCTCGTGGAGGGCCTCGAGACCGGCAACGACGTGCCGCCGGTGGACCTGGCCACGAGCGCGCGGGTGATGCGCGCGGTTCAGGCGGCGATCCACGCGGGCACGGTGCGGGCGTGCCACGACCTCTCCGAAGGCGGCCTGGCGGTGGCGGCGGCGGAGATGGCCTTCGGCGGGGGGCTCGGCGTGGCGATCGACCTGTCGGCGGTGCCCGCGCGGGAAGGCGGCACGCCGGCGGGGGCGATGCTGTTCGCGGAGGACGCCGGGCGGTTCCTCGTGGAGGTGGCGCCGCAGCAGTACGACGGCTTCCTGCGGATCGTCCGCGACTGTCCCTTCGGGGAGCTGGGGCGCGTGACCGACACCGGGCGCATCGTCATCGGCGCGGACGGCACGCCGCTGATCGACCTGCCCATCGCCGAGGCCAAGGCGGCCTGGCAGGGGACGTTCAACTGGTAGCGGCGGCGTGCCGCGAACCGGCCGCCACGAGCACCAGCGCCGCGGCCAGCCACCCCGCCAGTCCCAGCCCCAGCAGCCCGAGCTGTCCGACGGCGTGCTTCGCGGCGAAGGCCATGACGGACAGCGCCGCCGGCCAGACCGCCATCGCCGCTGCCGTCCGCCGCCAGCCCAGCCGCCACAGCCACAGCGCCACCGGCATGAGCGCGGCAAGGAACACGAAGTGATGCGTCCAGGACAACGGGGACACCACGAGCATGCCGGCGCAGCCGATGGCCAGCCCCGCGGCGATCGCGAGCGCCGGCGCGCCCGGGCCCGCCAGGGCGAGAAGGACGCAGGCGGCGAACATCGCCGCCACCAGCGCCACGCGCACGGCGAGCAGGATCCGCCCGACGACGGGCGCGTCCATGGGCATCGGCGGGGCGCCGCGGCGCCCCCCGAGGCGGGAGTCGGGCCCGCGCCCCGCCTGCCAGGCCGCGAAGTTGCCCAGCAGGCGCACCGCGTTGTCGAGCGACTGGTTGCCGATCGACCGCGACTTGACCGCATACGCCCTCGCGTCGACGGCCACGGCGTTCTCGCGCACGAAACGCGTCCACGTCGCCAGATGCCGAAGGTTGTCGCCCCAGCCGATGACGGCCGCCGGAACCAGCAGCAGCCAGAGCGCCAGCCCCACGGCCGCCCCGCCCGCCGCGCCGGCGAACCGCCCGCCCTCCCGGCGACTTCGGCGCGCCGCCGCACCCGCCAGCAGCATCACGAGCACCAGCGCGACCGGCAGGGCGACGGTGACCTTGACGGCGACGGGCGCGGCGAGGACGATGCCCCCGACGGCCGCCCGCCAGGGGGACCGCGCCTGGAGAACGAGGCGCACGCCGAGCAGCAGCAGGAACAGCAGCAGGATGCCGACCTGCCCGCGCTGGAGGGAATCGACGACGGGGCAGAAGCCGGCGACGGCGGCGAGCACGGCGAGCCGTGGCAGCCAGACCTGCCGCCGCGCGTCCAGCCGCGCGTCCGAACGGGCCACGATGCGGGCGATGCGCAGGCCCTCCCAGCAGGCGCCCGCGCAGAGCAGGACGGAAACGAGGTACCACACCGTCGCCTGGTCCTCGGGCCCCAGGCGCGCCAGCGGCGACACCACCAGCGCGAACAGCGGCGGATAGAGATAACGAAGCCGGCGGACGTTCGTCACCTCGTACGGGTCGCCCTCGCCCTCGCCAAGGAAGGCGGCGGCCGCCTCGGTGTAGACCGTGACGTCGGTGATGTGCCCCCGCCCCGGGTGGAGCGGATCGACGCGGGCGCGCCGGCGGACGTCGTACAGGCCCCACGTCAGCGCGGCGAGCACGAGCACGCCGAGCACGGCGTACGCCGCGACGCGCACGCGCGAACGGGGCGGCCGGCGGGGTGGCTGTTCGTCTGCGTCCATGATGCACCGGGCCTGACGCCAAGGTTCTAACAGATTCCGCCTCGCGAGTCACACGCCTCCGCGGTTGCAGCGGCCCGGCGGGCGTGCTATCTGTTCGGCGCCGGCCCCCGCGCGCCGGGGCCGCGGAAGGAGAGCCGCATGCCCGACCGCCTCCAGCCGCCGAGAGCCATCACCCGGGGGGCCCACCCGCACTGGTTTGGCTATTACGACAAGCTCCAGTTCGGCCCGCGAGGGCGGCGCGTGCTGGGTCTGGCGGGCGGCTTCGAGGGCCGCATGCCGGCGCCCGGGGACCGCGTCCGCATCGGCATGGTGGACCTCGCCGATGCCACGCCCGCGGCGGGCTGGACCACGCTCGCCGACACGTCCGCGTGGTGCTGGCAGCAGGGATGCATGCTTCAGTGGCTGCCCGGCTCTGAACACGAGATCATCTACAACGACCGCGAGGGCGGGCGCTTCGTCAGCCGCATCGTCAACGTCGCCACGAGCACCGCGCGCACGCTGCCCGCGGCGATCTACTGCGTGGCCCCGTCGGGGCGCTGGGCGCTGGGGCTGGACTTCGCCCGGACCGGGCGGTTGCGGCCGGGCTACGGCTACCCCGCCGACGAGGCCACCGCGGGCGAGGCGGCGCCCGAGGCGTCCGGCATCTACCGGCTGGACCTCGCCACCGGCGACGTCGAGCCGATCATCTCCCTGGCGCAGATCGCTGCGATCGACAGCCCCCATTACGACGGGCGCGGCATGGAGAACTGGTTCAACCACCTGCTCGTGAGCCCCGACGGCTCGCGCTTCATCTTCCTGCACCGCTGGGACGCGACCGGGCCCGCCGGGCCCAAGACCCGCCTGTTCACCGCCGCCCCCGACGGCACGGACCTCCGGATGCTGACCGACGCCGGCGCGTCGCACTTCATCTGGCGCGATCCGGGGCACCTCCACGCCTGGGCACGGCTGCGCCCCGACGACGAGTGGGCGCACCTGCTGTTCGACGAGGCGACCGGGCACCCCGAGCGCGTCGGCAAGCCCGACAGGCTCACCCACAACGGACATATGACGTATCTGCCCGGGGGGGAGTGGATCCTGAACGACCACGCGTGCGGCCGCGACGCCACCCGGCACCGCACGAAGCTGTACCTCTACCACGTGCCGACGGACCGGCGGGTGGACCTGGCCGACGTGTGGCACGATAACCGCCACGCCGGCCCGATGCGCTGCGACCTGCACCCCCGCGCCAGCCGGGACGGGCGGCGGGTGTGCTTCGACTCCGCCCACGAAGGCACCCGCCAGATGTACCTCGTCGACATCGCCGACGTCGTCGGTTAGCATCGCCCGCGACGCCGCCCGCCAACCGCGCAGGAGCGATGGCAAGAGCCCACGCCACAATTCGCACCGCGACGCCGGACGACGCCGAGGCCGTGACCGCGCTGTGGCGGACGATGGCCGCGGAACACCAGGCCTATGACCGCGAGGTCTGGTGCTGGTCCGGCGACGCCGCCCGCCACTGGCAGAAGCACTTCGAGGAGGTGGTTTCGAAGCCGGACATGCTTATCCTGGTGGCCGAGGCGGCGGGCGGCGCGCCCGGGGCGGACGCGGACATCGTCGGCTTCCTCGTCGTGGAGATCCGCCAGTCCCGGCCCGTCTTCGAGACGAAGCGAACCGGATTCGTCTGGGACATCGCCGTGCATCCGCAACGGCGCCGCCAGGGCATCGCCACGGGCCTCATGCGGCGCGCCCTCGACGACCTGCGCGGCCGCGACGTGGACGACGTGATCCTTCACGCGGCCGTGGCCAACACGGCGGCGATCCGCCTGTACGAGAAGCTCGGCCTGCGACGGGTGATGTACCGGATGTATCGCCGGTTGTAGAATGCGGCGGTTCCGGCGGCCGCAAGGGAGCCGCCGGGCGCCCGGACGCGGCACACGCGACACCGATGGCTCAACCCAAGGCAATCGTGTTGAGGACGGCGGGCACGAACTGCGACCGCGAGACGCAGTACGCGCTGGAGCAGTCGGGCTTCGCGGCCGAGCGGGTGCACGTCTATCGCCTGATGGAGAACCCGGCGCGCCTGCGGGAGTACCAGTTCCTGGTGATCCCGGGCGGGTTCAGCTACGGCGACGACGTGTCGGCGGGGAAGATCCTGGCGAACCAGTTGCTGCACCGGCTGGGGGAGGCGCTGAACGCGTTCCTGGCGGCGGGCAAGCTGGTGCTGGGGATCTGCAACGGGTTCCAGGTGATGATCAAGAGCGGGCTGCTGCCGTGGGGGGACGTATCGGCCCGGCGGGCGGGGCGCGACGTGACGCTGGCGTGGAACGACTCCGGGCGATTCGAGGACCGGTGGGTGCACCTGCGGTGCGACTCGCGGACCTGCGTGTTCCTGCCGGCCGGTGAGATCATCGCGCTGCCGATCGCGCACGGCGAGGGGAAGTTCGTCCCGCGCGACGAGGAGGTTCTGGCCGCCCTGCGCGGCGCCGACCAGGTCGCCGTGCGATACGTCGACGCCGGGGGCCGGCCCGGCTCCTACCCCGTCAACCCCAACGGCAGCGTCGACGACGTCGCCGGCCTCTGCGACCCCACCGGACGGGCCATGGGGCTCATGCCGCACCCCGAGCGGTTTGTCGAAGTCACCCACCACCCGCAGTGGACGCGCGGCGGAATCGAACGCGCCGACGGGCGGCTGTTCTTCGGGCGGGCGTTCGCGTTCCTGAACGGCGGCGAGTGAGCCTCCGCCCGGCGGCCCGGGATGCCACGCCGTCACGGTAACCGCAATTCTGTCAAAAGCGGGCGTTCAGCCCGCGGAGCTGGCGGCCGTCGGCCCGTTCGCCTGCTGCCGAGAGATCGGGGTAGACACCCCCAGGGCGGGTCCGCGACGGACCGCGCCAGTGCGCGCAACATCAAGAAAATAATGCAATTAGGGTAATTACCCTACTGGTTTTTTTCTTGCCTTCGCTTCCCGCGCCTGCCTAAGATTCTTACAGTTCACTCTACGTAAGCAGACAATCTGCGGGAAGAAGCATTGGGACGGCCGGTGTTGGCAAGTTCCGGGGGAGATGGATGAGCGACAGAGCGATCACTGTCTACCTGGCCGACGATCACGTGATGGTGCGCGAGGGCCTGGCGTCGCTGCTCGCGCAGGATGCGGACCTGCGGGTCGTGGGGCAGTGCGGGGAAGGGCTCAAGGTGGTCGAGGAGGTCCTCGACCTCCAGCCGGATGTCCTCGTGCTCGACATCATGATGCCCGGGCTCAACGGCCTGGACATCTGCCGCGAACTCGGGCGCAAGATCAAGTCCACGGCCATTCTCATCCTCACCATGTACGACGACGAGCAGTTCATCGCCCGGGCGCTGGATTACGGCGCGTCGGGCTACCTGCTGAAGGAGGCGGCGGGGGAGCAGCTTGCGGCGGCGATTCGGGCGGTGGCGCGCGGCGAGCTGTATCTCGGCCCGGGGATTCCCAAGACCGCGATGAACCGCATGGGGCAGGGGGACCGGTACGAACGGCTCACCACGCGAGAGCGCCAGGTGCTCCAGCTCATCGCCGAGGGCAGGACGAACCGCCAGATCGCCGAGGCCCTCGACCTCGCCGTCAAGACGGTGGACACGCACCGCTCGCACCTCATGCGCAAGCTGGGCATCCACGACCAGACGACGCTGGTCAAGTTCGCCATCCGGCGGGGGATCGTCACCGTCGAGTAGCCCCGCCCCCCGCCTGCGCCCCTTCGAAGACCTGCCGGCTCGTGACGCTTTCGCGCGCCGCCCGGGAGGGGGCCGGGGTCAGAGCAGATCGGCCAGCCGCTGGAGCACCTGGCCGACGACGACTTCGGGTGTTGAGGCGCCGGAGAGCACGCCGATGCGCAGCGGGCGGCGGTCGGGCAGCCAGCCGCGGACGGCCGACGCCTCGCCGGCGGGGAGCTGGCACCCCCGAAGCTCCTCGCCCGAGCGGATGGCGCCGGCGTCCTCGATGAGAAAGGCGGGCACATACTGGCAGGCCAGCTCGTGCAGGTGGCGGGTGTTCGAGGAGCCGAACCCCCCGACGACGACGGCGAGGTCCAGCCCGCAGCGGCACAGCTCGACGGCGGCGGCCTGGCGGTCCTGCGTCGCCCGGCAGACCGTCGGCTCGAACAGCACCCGGCGCTCGGCCTGCTGCCGGCCGAACCGCTGCTCGAACGCCGACCGCACCAGCTCCCGGATGCGCATCGTCTCCTCGTAGAGCATCGTGGTCTGGCTCACCTGGGCGAGGCGGAGGAACGGCGCCACCGACTCCGCGTTCGTGGCGTCGCGCCCGAAGACTCGCCCGAACGGCTGGGCGTTCCGCGCGCCCGATATCATGCCGCAGAACGCCCGCACCTCGTCGGTGTCGCCCGCCACCACGTAGCGCCCGCCGGCGGCGGCGAGGCGCGACTTGGTGACGACGGTTTCGTCGTGCCGCGCGCGGCCGAAGATGAGCACCGCGCGCCCGTCGCCGACGGCGCGCTCCGCCCAGGCCCACAGTCGGCGAACGTTGCCACACGAGGTATCGACGACCTCGCAGCCGATGGCTTGCAGGCGGCGCTCCACGGGCAGCGGGACGCCGAAGGCCGGAATCACCGCACAGTCCGACGCGGAGACGTGCTTCCCGAGGGCCTCGCGCTCGGCGGGGCTGAGGATGTGGACGCCGCGGCGCTCGAACTCGGCGTTCACCCAAGGATTGTGGATGATCTGCCCGAGCAGGACGACGCGCTTGCCGGAGCTGTGGCAGATATCGACGGCCTGTTCGAGCACGGCGAGGGCGCGCTGCACGCCGCGGCAGAACCCGAACACCCTCGGCAGCAGCAGCTCGCCGCGCGGCACCGCCCAGACACCGCCCTGGCGGCGCACGCGGTCCACCACGGCACTGGAGAACATGACGCCGGCGAAGGCATCCTCGCCGTCATCGCAGCGGTCGCCAGGCGGGGTGAGCGGCTCCGAGGGCATGAGCAATGCGCGACGCTACGTGGCGGGGCGCGTGGCGGGCCGCGGCTGATCGCCCTTGGGGGCGGAGGAGGTCTTCCGGGTCGACTCCAGCAGGTGCTCCAGGCGCTCGTCGATGACCTGATCGCGCTGCTCGACCTGGCGCCGGAGTTCGGCCCGCAGGTCGGCGATCCGCTTCTCCAGCATCGACAGGCGGTAGCGGTTGAAGACGTGCTCGTCATCGAGCTGCTCGCCGACGGCGGCGCGCAGCTCCTCGACGAGGGCGGGCGTTCCCTCGGGCTTGGCCTCCCGCAGCTTCTGGACGAGCTTGCCGATCCGGACCCGCGAGTCGACCAGGCGGATCGATGCCTGCTGCACCTCCGGCGGCAGGCCCTGGAACTGCTGGTACAGGCGCCACGACCAACGCAGCGACCGGTCGTACCCCGCCGGGTCGCTGCTCTTCAGCTTCGTCAGCCAGTCGTAACGTTGCTTGTAATGCCGCTTCAGGAACGCCAGCAGCTCCTCGCTCTGCTCTTCGGTCAAGGCCGGGGCCGTCTGCCGGCTGCCGCCCCGGCCCTTCGAGGCGCGGGCGGGCTGCGTGTCGGTGGGCTGCGTCACGGCGGGGGCGGCCGCCCCCGCGGCCCGGGGCTTTCGGGCGGCCAGCGGCGCCTGCGCCGCCACAACCCCGACGGCCAGCAACGCCCCTGCCAGCGGCCAGGCCGCCTTGCGCATGATCTGTCGTTCGGACATGTCGCTCGTTCCCGTTCTCGGGCGGGCCCTAGCCCTCCAGCGGCCGGCCCAGTGCCTCGTCGAGATAGAACTCGTCGATCTCACGCTCGAGGGAGTCGATCTGAAGCTCCAGCGCGCCCCCCGTCGTGAGCGCCGGGTCGGAGGCCATCACGATGTCCGCGGCCAGCTCGTCCAGATCCCGGCCGAGGAAGTCGATCTCGTCCGGCGCCGTCATCTCTCTCGCCGCCGCGACGTAGAGCCTCGCCTCGTCAATGGCCGGAGGGGGCGGCGTCGGCTTGGCGACGGTGGTCGTCCTCTCGCCGGGCGTTCCCTGCGTCATGAGGATAACGGCGAGCAGGATGGCGGCGGCCGCGGCACTCGCCGCCAGCGCGATCCGCCACACCAGCCGGCGCGGGCGCGATAGCTCCGCGATCAGCCGGCGCCGGGCGCGGTCGAGCGACACGCGCGGTGCCGCCACGCCGAACACCTTCGCGAGGTGCGCCTCGTCCCGGCGGACCTCCTCCGCCGTGTCACGCTCGGCGGCGGTCAGCTCGACGGCCTCACCGTCAAGCCAGCGCGCCAAACGCTCATATTGGTCGTCAGTCAGCGTCTTCATCGTCTGCACCCATCAGTCGCCGGAGCGCCTGCAACCCGCGGTGCACCCGCGCCAGCGCCGTGCCCAGCGGGCATTGAAACACTTCGGCGATTTCCTTGAAACTCATTTCTCCAAAGTGCCGCAACAGGATCATTTCCCGTGTCGTCGGGGCCAGCTTCTCCAGTGCGGCGTTCAACTCAGCCGAGGCTTCAGCCGCCAGCAGGCCCGCGTCCACCGGCCTCGGCTGGTCCGGCAGATGCGTCACCAGCGAATCGCCCGAATCGCTCTCGACCGACAGGCTGACGGGCCTGGGGTTCGTCCGGCTTCGCCGGATCCGGTCGCGGACCATGTTGGCGGCAATCCGGAACAGCCACGGCTCGAACCGCCCGCGGTCGTCATAGGACCGCAACGTTCGGACGAGCTTCAGCGTCAACTCACCCAGCATGTCCTCGGCGTCGTGATGCCGGCGGGTCGCGCGGAAGAAGTATCCATAAAGCCTTTGGCCGTAGGCGCTTATAAGCGCCTCGTAGCCTTCCGCGTTACCGGCCTTTGCCGAGGCGATCGCGGCCCGAAGCTGCTGGGGTTTCATCGCCTATCTCGCTGAACGCATCTGCCGGGGCCCTATTGCTCCGTTGCCCCCCGCCCGGGCCGGACGCGACACGTATTCTAGCACCCGCCCACACGCCCGGCCAGCCGTCACCGAATGACGCTGGCGGCGCCGGAGGCCGCGCCGTATCATGGCGCCGTCGGACGCAACCGAACGCCCGCACCCGCCCCGAAGGAGCCGACGATGACCAAGCTGCGCTGGATGCTGACGGCCGCCGCCCTCGGCACGCTCGCCGGCTGCAGCGGCAAGGCGCCCGCCCCCCCCGCCCAGGGCGGCCCCACCGTGCAAGCGCCGCCTTCCTCCATCACGGACGTCCACGGCGATCTCGCCAGCGTCAACCTCGGCCAGGTCGACGGCCTCAAGCGCGGCGACCGCCTCGTCATCACCCGCGCCGACGAGTTCGTGGGGTTCCTGCGCCTCGAGCTGGTCCGGCAGCACGAGGCGGCCGGGAGAATCGTGCATGCCGGGCCGGCCCCGAAGCGCGGCGACCACGTGGAGAAGGCGCCGCCGGAGGTCTCCCAGCCCACGCAACTGCACGGCCGGCTGATCGCGACGGTGACGGCCGCCCGCGACGGGTTGGCCAGCATCAACGCCGGGCAGGGGCAGGGCATCGAGGAGGGCATGCGCCTGATGATCGTCCGCGGCGATCAGTACATCGCCACGCTCCGCATCGACCGGGTCGATCCCGGCGAATCCGGCGGGCTGGTGATCGACCAGCAGTACCCGCCGATGCAGGGCGACAAGGTGCTGGAGATGTCCGGCGGCAGGACCGGCCCGCGCTGACGGACGGGCCGCCGCCGGCGCGCGACAGGAAAGGGAAACGCCCATGCAGGTTCGGACGCAGTTTTCGATCTTTCTGATCAACCGCCCCGGCGTGATGGCCGGGGTGACGGACGCCCTGGCGAAGGCGGGGGTGAACCTGGAGGCGCTGATGCTGGCCGACTCGGGCGAGCACGGCGTGCTGCGGGTCGTCGCCCACGGCGACGACACCGTTCGCCGCGTCCTGCAGGAGACGCACGACCGCTGGACCGAGACGGACGTGCTCGTCCTGGACATGCGGAACCAGCCCGGCGGCTTCGCGGCGATCGCCCAGCGGCTCGCCGACGCCGGCGTCAACGTCCTCTATGCCTACGCCAGCGCCGGCGGCGACGCCGGCAGCACGGTCGCCGTGTTCAAGGTCGCCGACGTCGACAAGGCCAAGGCAGCGCTGGCGGAGTAGGCCTCGCCGCCGCGCGCTAGTCGGCCAGGGCGACCGCGCCGCTCGTCTCGGCGGGCACGCACGCGTAGCCGATGGCGTCCTGAAGCCGCCGCTGCCCCGAGCCCGCCACGAACGGCAGCAGGGCGGTCGGCAGTGTCGCCCCGCTCGTCCGGTAGCGCTCCTCGTGCGAGCGGACGATCTCCTCGGCGAACCGCCACAGCACCGGGGGAGCCTGAATCTCCCGCGCGGGCAGGTCGATCACGAACCGCTTGTCGTCGTCGATGAACTCGCTCAGGCGCCCGGCGATCCGCTCGCGCACGTCGGCGGCTGTGAAGGGGCGCTCCGGAAGGCGGGCACGCTGGAGCAGCACGCCGGGGGCCGCCACCACCGTTCGCCAGCCCCCCTCCGCCAGGAGGATGGCGTCGATGTCGGCGAGGGTCAGCTCGCGCCCGTCGATGCGCACGGCGCGCCGGTAGAAGTCATTCCCGTCCAGGTCCTTGGGGAACCCCGCCTGCTCCAGCAGCCGCAACGCCGCCGCCGCCCGCGCGTTATACCAGTAGGCCAGCCGCTCCGCCGGGTCCGCGAAGCGCTCCGGCGCCGCCGTCGGGCCCGTCCGCGCCAGCCGATCAAGCTGTGCCGACAGACGCTCGGATCGCCTTGCGACGGCGTGCGGCATGATGAGGCCGTAGCGGCGCACCCCGCGGTCGGCGTCGAACGCACCGCTGAGCACCGCGGCCAGGTCGGCGACCTCCACGGCCCCGGGGGGCGGCACCGGCTCCCCGGCGGTGCGGAAGTCGCCACACCCGCCCGTCAGCGCCGCCAGCAGCAAAGCCGGCACCACCGTGCACGCACGCTTGCACTGGGCCAAATGCATGCCAGAATTGTACGCCGCCCCGCCGATCCGGGGAACAGCACGCCACACCATGATCAAGCGCCGCCAACATCGACCGGCCGGCACCATCCTGCGTGCCGTCATCATCCTCGTCGCCTCGGCAGCGGCGCTGCTGCTCGCCGCCAGGTTCTGGATCGGCCCCGCCATCCTCCGGTCCCACATCCGCGACCGCCTCGCCGAAGTCTGGGACGGGCCGGTCGAGATCAACGACGTGGCCTTCGACCTCTCCGGCCCGCTGCGCATCGGCCGCGTCGAACTCCGCGACCACGCCGGCCGGTCGTGGGTCATCGTCACGGACCTCGAACTGACATTCCGCGATTGGCCGTCGCTGAGCCCGGTGCTCGTCGGCTGCCGCGCCGCCGGCCTCACCGTCCGCGCCCACTGCGACGGCGAGCGATGCGACCCGCCCCTCCGCTGGCCGCCGGAGCCGCCGCCCGACGCGGCCGGCACGAGCGACATCGAGGAGCTCCTCATCGAGCGCGTCTCGTTTGGCGCCGTCGCCGACGGCGCCGGCGAGCTGCTCTGGCCCGATCTCACGCTGCGCGCCGCCGGCAGCGGCAATCATTACGACCTGTCGCTCGCCCCGCTCGATGACGACGGGCCGGGGCCACGCCTCACCGGCACCTTCGACGCCGACACCGGCGAACTCGAGGCCCGCCTGGCCCTCAGCCGCCGTCTCGACGATGCCGAGGCCCTTGCCCTGCTTCGGGCCCTCGGCCTGGCCGCCCTGCGACGGGCGCACGGCCACGCTCGCGGCGAGATCCGCATCGCCGGGCGCCCCGCCGAGCCGGCCTCACTGCACGCCGCCGGCACGCTCGACCTGACCGGCTGGGAGATCACACCCGCAGCAGGCCCGCCTCTCAGCGACCTGCGTGGGGCCCTCACCTTCGCCGGCCGTCACGTCCAGGCACAGCACGTCACGGCGCGAACCTGCGGCGGCAGCCTCGCCGGCGCCGCGGAGCTGCGTCTTCCCTCGGGAGCCCCCGCCGCGTGGACGCTCTCACTCGACGCCGAGCGGCTCCACCTGCCGGCCCTTGCGGCGTCGCTCGGCGAAGGCGGTTTCACGCGCGGCACCGCCGCCGGCACGCTGCGGCTTTCGGGGGGCGCCGGTGCGGCTCACACGGCGGGCTACGGTGAGATTGCCGTCCGCGGCGCGGACATTCACGGCTCAGCCGTCATGCGGGGGATTCTCTCGGCCATCGGCCTGGCGAAGCACCTTCAGCTCATCTCGCGCGTGGATGCCGCCTTCGCCGTCGAGGGCCACCAGCTTACGCTTCAGTCGGCGCGGCTGGGGCAGATTGGCGACGTCGTCCCGGACGTCCGCCTCGCCAGCGGCGGCGTGGTGGACCTCGCCACCGGCGACTTCGACATCGACCTCATCGTCATCCCGGCGAAGCGCATTCGGGAGATCACCGGCAACCTGCCCGTCGTCGACGCAGCCGCGGCCCTTGCCGACAACCTCACGCGCTTCAACGTCACGGGCAACTGGAACCGCCCCGACGCCGTCACGGCGCGGCCGCGGGCCCTCAGGGACCTCCGCGAACTCCAACCGCGGCTCCTCCAGGAGCTCCTGGGCACCGGGCAGCGGCTCGGAGACGCCGCCACCGGCGCCCTCCGGAACGTCCTCCGCGAACTGAAGGGCCTCCAGATCGTGCCGCGCTGACGGTCGCCATCCTCAGCTCTCCAGCGCCACGCCCAGTGCCGCGACGATCCGGTCGAAGTCGTCCAGACTGTAGTAGTCGATCACCACGCGCCCGGTGTGCTTCCGTCTGCCGGGGCGGACCGCCACGCGCGTCCCGACGGCCTGGCAGAGCTGCTCCTCAATGTCGCGAAGGTACGGCGGCTTCTCGGGCGCGGGGCGCCGGCGGGGCGGCTCCTCCGCCCCCGCGGCGGGCTCCGCCGCGAGGCGCTCCAGCTCACGGACGGAGAGCTGGTCGCGCGCCGCCCGGCGCGCCAGAGCAAGCTGGCGCTGCGGCTCCGCCAGCAGTCCCGCGAGGACCTTCGCGTGGCCGAACGACAGTTCTCCGGAGGCGATCATCGCCTGCACATCTAACTGTAAGTCTAGTAACCGCAAGTAGTTAGTAACAGTCGGGCGGGGCTGGCCCAGCCGCTCCGCCGCCTGGGCGTGCGTCAGATCGAAGCGGTCCACGTAGCTTCGGTATGCCTCTGCCCGTTCGATCGGGTTCAGGTCCGTCCGCTGGAGGTTCTCCACGAGGGCCCACTCGAGCATCTGCTGGGGTGTTGCCTCGCGGACGACGCACGGCACCGCCTGTCGGCCAAGGCGCTTCGCCGCGCGGAGCCGACGCTCGCCGGCGACCAGGACGTAGGGATGCTCCGGATGCGGCGCCGTGCTTGGGGCGAGGACGAGCGGCTGGAGGACGCCCTGCTGCTGGATGCTCTCGGCGAGCGCGGCCAGGTCGTCCTCGTTGAAGGCCTGTCGCGGCTGGTACGGGTTCGGGCCGATCTGGTCCACCGGGACATCCACGAGGCGATCGGTGGACTTCCCGGCGACCTCGCCGACGGCGGGCACGTGCCCCACGGGCGGCAGGCCGGTCACGTGCTGGTAGGCCTTGTCGTCGTCCTCTTCGGCGGAGTTCACGATGAGGCTCGACAGGCCCCTTCCGAGGCGAGGTCTTGCGGGCTTGGCGTGGCTGGTCATGTCGGGCATCCTTTCCCTGCGCGTCGCTCGGCGCGGCGTTCCACGTGGAACGCGGCTTCCATGCCGAGGGCGATGTGTCCTGTCGGGAGTATACATCGGTCCGGGCGGAATGCAAGCACAGTGGCTTTTTCGCGCCGGCGCGATGTTCCACGTGGAACGCCCCTAGCCCTGCCTCGCCAGCCACCGTGCGAACACCAGCAGCGCCCACAGACGGTGCCGGTGATCGCCCCGGCCCCGCAGGTGGTCGTTGATCAGCCCCACGACCGCCTCCTTCCGCACGATCCCCGCACGCTCGAACGCGCCGTCCAGAAGCGTCTCCTGAAGCACCTCCCGAAGCTCATCCCTCAGCCACCGCCCGAGCGGCACGGCGAAGCCCCGCTTCGGCCGCTCGAATACCTCCGCCGGCAGCAGGTCCCCGAACGCCTCCCGAAGGACGAGCTTCCCGCGGCGCGGCCCGAGCTTCGCCTCCGCCGGCAGCGACAGTCCCATCGCCACCACGTCGTGGTCCAGCAGCGGCGCCCGAAGCTCCAGCGACGATGCCATCGAGGCGATGTCCGTCTTGACCAGCAGATCGTCAGGCAGGTACGTCATCACGTCGTGGCGCTGCGCCCGGGCGACTTCGTCCGCCGCGTCGCCGTCCTCGTACAGCCCGCAGAACCAGTCGGCCGGCTCGGACACGTCCAGGCCGTCAAGAAACTCCTCCGTGAGCAATCGCGGGAGATCCTCCGGCCCGAAGAGCCGCCGGTATCTGAAGTACTGTACCGAGAACGGGTGTGGCAGGGCGTCGGCGAACCGCACGAAACGCCGCAGGCGGCTTCGCTCGTCATGCGGCGCCACAAGCCGTGCCAGCTCCGCCGCAACGCGAATCCCCAGATACCTCCAGGGGCCAATCGTCTCCGCAAGGTGCAGGGCTCGGTAGCGGTCGTACCCGCCGAATACCTCATCCCCGCCGTCGCCCGCGATGGCCACGGTGACGTGTTGGCGGGCCTCTTGGCAGATCAGCCATGTCGGCAGGGCGCTTGAGTCGGCGAACGGCTCGTCGTACATCCCCACGATCGCGTCCAAAGCCTCGCCCGGCGCCGGCCGCACCAGCAGCTCCGTGTGGCGCGTGCCTAAGTGCCGCGCCACCCGTGCCGCCGCCGGCCGCTCGTCGAAGCCCGCGTCCGCGAACCCCGCCGTGAACGTCCGAACGCCACCGGCCTGGCCGGCCGCCCGGCACATCAGCGCCACAACCACGCTCGAATCGATCCCGCCGCTCAGAAGCGCCCCCAGCGGCACGTCCGCCACCATGCGCTGGCCCACGGCCCGGGTGACCTCCTCCCGGACACGCTCGATGATGGCGCCGCCCCCGCTGGGTAGTTCCACGGGCGACGGGGACCAGTAGCGGGCCGGCTCGCCCGGCTCCTCGGCGCCGACAAGCCACCTGTGCGCGGGCGGCAGCTTGCGGACACCGGACCAGGCCGTGCGGGGGCATGGAATGTAACCCATTGTCAGATATAGTGTTACTGAATTCTTCTCGGCCTGGAGCCCGACGCCTCCGTGCGCGAGGATCGCCTTCGCCTCCGAGGCGAAAACGATGCGATCGGGCAGCACCGCATACCACAGCGGCTTCTGGCCGATGCGGTCTCGCGCCAGAAGCAGCGCCCCTGACGAGGCGTCGTAAACGACGAACGCGAACATCCCCCGAAGCCGCTCGACCATCCCGGCCCCGTCGCGACGGTACAGGTGCAGCAGCACCTCCGTATCACCCGCCGTGCGGAACGCGGCCCCTTCGGCGGCGAGCGACCGCCTGAGATCCTGGAAGTTGTAGATCTCCCCGTTGAAGGCGACCGTCGTGCGACCGTCGGGCGAGGTCATGGGCTGGTGCGACCCGGCCGGGTCGAGCACCGCCAGCCGCTGGAACCCGATGGCGCAGCACCCGTCGGCGGAGATGAAGTCGCCGGCCTCGTCCGGCCCGCGGTGGCGCAGCCGCTCGGCCATGCGGCGGGCCGTGTCGAGGTCCGCCCGCCCGCCCGAGAACACGAACTCTCCTGCGAAGCCGCACATGATCAGGCGGTCCCGTATTGGCGCCGCGGCTCGACAGCTCGTCAGCCCGCACGCCACGAACAGCAAAACTAATGAAAGCGGGCTATATTATAAGTACCGCTTCACGGGCAGCCGCGGCTGGGAAGGGCGTGCCGTTGCTGTCGAACGCGGCCGCCGGTAGCCTATCGGGCGCCGGCCGCGAAGGCAAGGCACGTCCACGCCGGCGCCGCGCCGATTGAGCCCCCCGCCGGCGCCCGCTACAATCGCCCCCACCGACCAAGGAGCCGAACATGCCCGACAATGACATCCGCTCGCTGGAGGACATCTGGCCGCTCCAGGCAGCCCTGAACCGCAAGGCGGGCTTCGACACGCTCGCCCTCGGATGCCGCCTGGCCGACGCGGAGGCCGCCGGCGAGCTGCCCGACGAGGGCGGCAGCCGCCTCGCCGTCGGCCGCGCGATCAAGAACTACCTCGACGCCCTCGACGCCGAATGCCACGAAATGCTCGACTGCCTCTGCTGGAAGCACTGGTACCGCGAGGCCAAGGAAGGCCGGCAGCACGAGCTGCGCGACGTGCAGAACGCCCGGGTGGAGGCGGTCGACATGCTGTTTTTCTGGGTCAGCCTGTGCCAGCTTCTCGGGCTTTCGCCGGCCGACGTGTACCGGATGTACGCCGCGAAGCTCGGCATCAACCGCCGACGCCAGGACGAAAACCGCACCCAGGCCGAGCACGGCGAGCATGAGGAGGAGAATCGCGAGGTCGTGTGACGCGCCAGCGGAAGCCCGGCCGCCCGACCAGCAGAAGCGGACGGCGCGAACACGCGTGGCCGGGCGTTCAGAACGCCGGACCGCCGCATCATCCCCGCGTGCGCCTCGGCCGCCGTGAGTCCCCCGCCTACTTCAGGACGGCGGCGCCCCATTTGCCCGGCTTGCGGAATGCCTTGTCGTCGTCCTTGCTCATCATGAACTTCTCGATGACTTTGCCGTCATCGTTGAGGCAGAAGTCGAAGCCGATCCTGGTGCCGGGCGCCAGCTTCGCCGGTGCCATGATGTCCGGGGGGATCAGGAACTCCAGCGTGTACCCGCCGGGGGCCTTCTTCCACATGCACTTGATCTTCTTCTGGCGGGGTCGGTCGCGGCCGTAGGCCACAACGATGCCCTCGCCTTCGGTCAGCGACTCGGGCGGGGCGAAGACGATCTGCGTGGCGCTGGGCGTGCTGTCGGCGGCGCGGGCGAAGTCCTTCTCGATCCAGACCTCCAGCGAGTCGGCCGTGTAGGGGGCGACGTCCTGCGCGCGGATTTCAGCGTCCGCGACGGCCGCGGCGCCGTACAGGCCCGCCTCCGTCCAGCAGAACATCACGCTCGAGGCCTTGCCGCCCATGGCGGGCAGGGGCATGCGGGGCACGCCCGCCCAGTCCCCGAGGCCGCCGTCGAGGCTGATCGCGCCCGGGGCCTTGCTGATGACGACGGGGCTATCGACGGTGCCGCCGCCCGCGGCCTTGACTGCGCCCGCCGCTGCGCCGCTTCCGGCCTGTGCCCCGGCCCTCCCGCCGGACGTGGCCGCCATGCCCGGGGTCTCGCCGGAAACCGGCCCGCCCGTCTGCGCGGCGGGCCCGCACCCGGCGGCGCACAGGATCAGCCCGGCCGTCAGCGTGAGAATGAGAATCCTGGTCATTCGTGTTCTCCTTCCTGAAGTGCCGCGGGAGCCGCCTGCATGAACTGCGTGCGGCAAGGTTGAGGCAACTGTACGGCCGGGCGGGGGGGCTGTCAATGCGAGGGGGCACGACGCACGATTCCCGGGCCGATGAACCGTGTGCGGCGGGGGCGCGGCCGGCAGTTGCGCGCGAGGCCGCGGCCGGCCCGGGGGAGGTCGGGACCGGCCGCGGCTATCGTAATGGCGGGACGCCCGGCCCCCGCACGCCGGGCTTCCCAGCCAGGGAATACCGGAGGTGTCAGTCGACGCTGTTGGAGGGCAGGGCGGCGCGGATCCGCCGGGCGGTTCGGTTGCGGGAGTCGCGAATCCGCTCCTGCTGGGCCTCGCACGTGGCCATCACCCGCCGGGCAAGCTGCGGGGCGCCGTGCGTCTCCAGCCAGGCGGCACAGCGCCGGCACGACGTGCCGATTTCCTGGAGATGGGCCCCGGACCGCTTGACGATCACCTCGATGCCGGCCTTGGCGGCGGCACGGGCGGCCTTCACCTTGCCCTGCCCTAGCAGGACGTTGATCGTGGCCACGGTGCGGTCGGCCGTCACGTGGTTGTGGGCAATGCAGTGGTCGGCGGTGAGGCGGGCCTTGGCGATGCACGCCGCGGCGACCTTCGCGGGGTTCGCGCCGTCGGCGTCGGCGGCGTTGGCCACCGGTGTCAGAACGGCCAGGGCGACCACGGCGAGCGCGCACGGCAACCAGGTCAGTGTCTTCATGGCGTTTCTCCTTCTGTGGGGCTCGCGGTTCGTTCGGTGCCGGACGTTCGGCCTTTCACCGTGTTGTACGCGACGGGGCGGGCTGACATCCCCGCGCGATGCGCAAAGAAACGCCGCCGCGTGCCGCTCAGGCGTCGGCGGGGCTCGACCGCCGGGCCCGGTGGTACAGGAACGATCCGCCCAGCAGCGCCGTCCCCAGCGCCACGAACGACAGCACGCGGTACACGGCCTGAACCTGACGCATGTCCACCAGCAGCAGCTTGGCGACCGTCACGCCGAACAGGACGATGGCGAAATAGCGCAGCTCCCGCCGGCCGCGGGCAAACCCCAGCAGCAGCACGCCGGCGCCGAACACGGCCCACCACAGTGACAGGCCCATCTGCATGGCCTGGGCGGGGTCTTCCCATCGCTCGCCGCGTGCGGCGGCGAAGGCCCGGTCCACCTCGAAGCAGATCGGAAGAGCGT
>CAZMDT010000021.1:0-19518 GCA_964564965.1 uncultured Planctomycetaceae bacterium
TGGACGCCGAGACGTGGCGCCCCCCGAAAGGCTTCAAGTATCAGATCCCGTATCGCTGCCTCCTGCCGCGCGACGTGGACAACCTGCTCGTGGCGGGTCGGTGCATCAGCGCCACGCACCGGGCGCTGGGCTCGACGCGCGTGATGCCGCAGTGCGGCGCCCTGGGCGAGGCGGCCGGGGCCGCGGCGGCGCTGTCCATCCGCGCCGACTGCCCCCCGCGCGAGCTGGACGTTCCGGCCCTCCGGGAGCATCTCCGCGCCGCCGGCGCCATCCTCGACGAGGACGGCATCGCCGCGGCGAACGCATGACGCCGCGCGTCTTGCCCTCCCGGGCCGCCGTCAGTATGCTCTGCGAACCTGCCCGGCGCCGGTGTGCGCGGGCGCAGGCCGAAAGCACCGCACGCCCTGAGAAGGCCGCCCGGAAAGGCCCCGACATGCCAAACCAGCCCAACGTCCTGTTCATCGTCTCCGACCAGCACAACGCCAAGGTCCTCGCCCACAAGGGCCACCCGGACGTTCAGACGCCGAACCTCGACCGCCTGGCGGCCGAGGGCGTGCGGTTCGACAACGCCATCACGCAGAATCCCATCTGCACGCCGAGCCGGGTGAGCTTCCTGTCGGGCCAGTATTGCCACAACCACGGGTACTACGGGCTGCTGGGTCCGCGGCCGGCGGGGCTGCCGACGATCCTGGGCCACTTCCGCCGCCACGGCTACAACACCGGCGCCATCGGCAAGATACACTGCCCCGAGTACTGGGTGGAGGACGACAGCGACTACTTCCGCGAGGTGGGCAACTGCTCCATCGGCGGCAACGCCGAGTATCAGGCGTACCTGCGGGGCAAGGGCGTGTGGGAGGCATTGAAGAACTCCGGGGGCCGCCGCGGGCCGTACGGGCAGTGCATGGACGGCTTCCCCTCCGAGCAGACCTACCGCGACTCGCCCGAGGGGTGGTGTGTCACGGAGGCGGTCGGCTTCATGCAGGGGACCCACGAGGCCGGAGCGCCGTTCTTCCTGCACGTCTCGCTGCCGAAGCCGCACGAGGTCTACTGCCCGGCGCCTGAGTTCTGGGAGATGTACGACCCCCAGCGGCTGCACCTGCCGCCGAACGCGGACTACGACCTCGCCGAGGCGCAGAAGGCGCCGAACCTCCGCCGCACGCTGGAAGGCTGGCGGCGCGGCGACTGGACCGCGTTCGAGCCGCGGACCTACGAGGCCGGGCGATTGCGGAAGTACCGCGGCTACCTCGGCTGCGTCAGCCACGTGGACCACGCCGTCGGCGAGCTGCTGGCGTTCCTCGATGCCTCCGGTCTCGCCGCCGACACCGTCGTCCTCTACACCTCCGACCACGGCGACTACGCCTGCGAGCACGGCATCATCGAGAAGGCCCCCGGCATCTGCGCCGACGCGATCACCCGCGTGCCCATGCTGTGGCGCTGGCCGGCGCACCTGAAGGCGGGGCACGTGGCCGAGGAGCTGGTGGAGCTGGTGGACGTGCCGGTGACGCTGTGTGCCCTGGCGGCCCTGGCGCCGATGCCGACGGCCGACGGCAAGGACATCAGCCACATGCTTGCCGGCGAGCGGCGGGCGGTGCGCGACATCGCCGTCACGGAGTTTGCCTGGAGCCGGTCGGTCCGCAAGGGGCGTTACCGCCTGGTGTACTATCCGCCGGAGCAGTTCGCCGAGCAGTACCCCGAGGGCTTCGGCGAGCTGTACGACCTTGAGAACGACCCGTGGGAGATGCGGAACCTGTACTTTTTCCCCGAGTACGCCGACGTGGTCGCTCAGATGGAACGCGACCTGCTCGACTGGCTCGTGACCACCACGCGCCCCACGACGGTGCTGCCGGACCACAAGACCATCGGGCGCGACTGGACCACGCGGTACAGCAACTCCGTTCTCGCGGACGGGAAGATCAACCCCGACGAGGTTCGGGAGCGGGCCGTCAGGCTTGGCAACTACGTGTAGGCGCCCGCGGCGGCCGCCGCGAGGCGGCGAGGACCCACCCATGCAGAGCTACTACATCACCGGCCACGGGGGCGAGTTCCTCGCCCGCGGGCGGGCGGACGGCGAGGGTGTCCACCGCGGCCCCGCAGCGGCCGAGGCGCTTCAGGCGGCGATGGACGCCCTCGACGCGCAGGGCGGCGGGGAAGCGTACATCGACTGCGGCGAGTATCCGCTGGCCCGGCCGGTGGAGATCCCCAGCGGCGCCACGGTGCGGGGCAGCGGGCGGGCGACGGTGCTCCGCCCCGCCCCGGGCAACGCCGAGGGCGTGCTGCTGCGGGCACGGGAGCGCGACGGCGTGGTCATCGCGGACCTGACGTGCCAGGGCGCCGCGGACGGGCCCTCGGAGGCGGGCGTCGTGCTGGAGGCCTGCGGCGACAGCGAGGTCCGCGGCGTGTTCGCCCGCGACTTCGCCGCCTGCGGCATCGTGATGCGGCGCGGGTGCTTCACGTGCCGGCTGCTCGGCAACACCACCGCCGGCAACGGGGGGGCGGGCACGCGCGTCGTCGACTGCGCCGGCGGCGGGCGCGGCGGAAACTTCGTGCCTAACCTCCTCAGCCACTGCCAGAGCATCGGCGAGCGAGGGCACGGCTTCGAGCTGTCGCACGCGATCTGCACGAACCTCGTCGGCTGCCAGGCGCACCAGCCGCTCGGGCACGGGTTCTACTTCCACGAGACCTCCAACAGCACGTGCCTGGTCGGCGGGCGGGTGTTCGAGGCGGAGGGCAACGGCATCCTCGCCGAAAACACGCACGAGCTGAACGTCACCGGCAACATCATCTGCTGGAACCGCGGGCACGGGCTGGAGATGGACCACGTCATCTGGGGGGCGGTGTCGGGCAACTGCTTCATCGACAACGGCGGGACCACCGGCGAGATGCGCCACGGCATCGCCCTGCACACCGACACGCGCTCGGTGCAGGTGACGGGCAACGCGGTGTTCAACTGGCAGGGGCACCTGCCGATGCGGTGCGGCATTCACGAGGCGGACGACTGCCGGAACAACGCCATCACGCACAACAACATCAATTACGTCACGGAGGGGGGCGTGGTGTGCCGCGGGGCGGGCAGCGTGGCTTCGGGCAACACCGTCGTGGAGGCGGCGTATTCGCACCCGGAGCGCCAACCGTTCGCCCCGCCGCGCGAGGACTTCCTCACGCGTCCCTTCACCCGTGACGCCGTCGAGGCCTTCCTCAACCGCACCCGGCGCGGCTAGCGGCAACGCCCGGCGCGCCGGGACTTCGGCAGGCGGCCGTCCTCACCTGACGGTGAGGAGGAACTCCATCAGCTCATGGCCGCGGGGGATGTGGAGGTCTCCGGCGGCGGCGGCGGCCTCGGTGAACTGCCCGCCGACGACGCTCTCGATCCGCTTGCCCGCGATGGCGAACGGCACCGGGTCCGGCGTGTGCGTCCGGACGCTGCACGGCGTGGGGTGGTCCGGCAGGACGAGCATCCGCCACTCCTCGCCCTCGGCCTTCAGGCGCTCCAGCACCGGGGCGACGATGTGACGGTCGATCAGCTCGATGGCGCGGACCTTCACCTCCGGCTCGGCCTTGTGGCCGGCTTCGTCCGGGGCCTCCACGTGCACCATCACCAGGTCGTGGTCATCGAGCGCCCCCACGGCCGCGGCGCCCTTGCCCGCGAAGTTCGTGTCGATGTACCCCGTGGCGCCCTCGACCTCGATGACGTCCCAGCCGATGAGTTTGGCGAGTCCGCGGACGAGGTCGACGGCCGTCACGGCGGCGCCCCGCAAGCCGAAACGCTCCTCGAACGACGGCAGCCCCGGCATTTTCCCCTGCCCCCACAGCCAGATGCTCGTGGCGGGGTTCTCGCCGAGGTCGCGGCGGACGGTGTTGATCTCGTGGCCTTCGAGGATGCCGCGGCTGCGGCAGATGAGGTCGCGGAGCATGGCGCTGCCGCGGCCGCGGGGCAGGTGGGCATCGGCCTTCTGCCCGAGGATGTCATGCGGCGGGGTGGTGCGGACGTTCAGGTCGCCCTCGTAGGTCATCAGGTGGCGGTAGCTGACGCCGGGGTAGAAGGCGATGAGGTCGCCCCCGAGGCGGAGGTTCAGCTCGTCGACAATCGCGCGGGCCTCCTCGCTGGTGATGTGCCCGGCGGAGTGGTCCTCCATGACGCCGTCGATGATCGTCACGAGGTTGCAGCGGAAGACCCACTCATCGGGCCCGACGGCGAGGCCCCGGGCGGCGGCCTCCAGCGGCGCCCGCCCCGTGTAGTGCTTCGCCGGGTCGTACCCGATGACCGACAGAATGGCCACGTCGGAGCCGCAGGGCATGCCCTTCGGCACGTTGCAGACCGTGCCCACGCGCCCATGGGCGGCGAGCCAGTCCATGTGGGGCTTCTCCGCGGCGGCGAGCGGCGTCCTGCCGTCGAGCTCCTCCAGCGGAAAGTCGGCGGCCCCGTCGGGGATGACGATGGCGTACTTCACGGTTCTCACCTCCCGCCGGCGGGCGGCGTCAGAGGCCCTCGGGATGCTCCTCGACGATGTCGATGCACACGGTCGGCGCCTTGATGACCGCCAGAGCATCCACCTCGCCAAGGGCCTGCCGCAGGCCCCCCTCGACGGCGGCGTGCGTGGTGATCACCACGGGCACGCCGGCGCCCGGGCGGCTGCCCGGCGGCGGCTCGTGCTGAAGCACCGAGCAGATGCTGATCTCGTGCCGCCCCAGCGCCGCGGCGATCTGCGCCAGCACGCCCGGCTGGTCCTCGACCATCATACGCAGGTAGTATCGGCTGCGGCTGGCCTCGGGCGGCAGTTGGCGGGCGGGCTCCGCCCGGTCCGGCCAGACGCCCAGCGTGTCGAACTCGCGTTTCGCGGTGCCGGCGGCGACGGCGACGATGTCGGCGACGACGGCCGAGGCCGTGGGGAAGTCGCCCGCCCCGCGACCGTAGTACATCGTGTGCCCCGTCGCGTGCCCATACACGCTGATGGCGTTGAACGGCCCCGACACCCACGCCAGCGGATGCCCCTGCGAGATGAAGGCCGGGCGGACGCGCAGGCTCAGCCCGTCAGCCTGCCGGTGCGCCACGGCGAGCAGCTTGACCACGTAGCCCAGCTCGCGCCCGTAGTCGATGTCCATCAGCTCCAGCGTGTCGATGCCGGCAACGGGGATGGCGTCGAGGTCGATCCTCGCGCCAAAGGCGAGGGCGGCGAGGATTGCCAGCTTGTGTGCGGAGTCGGTGCCGTTGACGTCGAGGGTGGGGTCGGCCTCGGCCAGGCCGCGGCGCTGCGCGTCGGCCAGGGCCTCCGCGTAGGGCCGGCCCCGCTGCGTCATCGCGGTGAGGATGTCGTTGCAGGTGCCGTTGACGATGCCGTAGAGGGCGTCGAGGCGGTTGGCGATGAGCCCGGAGGTGAGCGCCCGGATGATGGGGATGCCGCCGGCGCAGCTCGCCTCGAAGCCGATCGAGGCGCCCCGCTCCCGCGCGAGCCTCCACAGCGCCGCCCCGTGGTGCGCCAGCAGCGCCTTGTTCGCCGTCACCACGTGCTTGCCCGCCCGCAGCGCCTCCTCGACGATCTGCCTCGCCACGGTCGTCCCGCCGACCAGCTCGACGACGACGCCGACGGCCGGGTCGGCGAACGCGACCGCCCGGTCGCGCTGGAACAGCGCCGCATCCAGCCCGAGCGATTCGGCGTGGGCGTAGTCGACCTCGACGATGCGCCGCAGCGCCAACCGAACGCCCGCGCGGGCGCGCAGCAGGCCGGCGTCACGCGTCAGCAGCGTGGCGACCGCTCCGCCGACCGTTCCGCAGCCAACGAGCGCAACGCCGAGTTCGGGCGCCTCAGGGGCCATGCCTCAGGGCCTCGCAATGACGGCGTCGAATCGTAAGGCCGGCAGGGGGGAATATCAAGACGCGCCGCCGCAGGGCCCGCCGCGGGCTATGGCTCACCTGGCGGCGCCAACGGGCCGACGGCGGGAACGACGTACAGCGGGCACGGGGTCCCCTCGCTGGTGAGGTACAGGCTCCGCCCGTGGCGGTCGTAGCAGACGGCCTCGCCCTGCCGGCGGGGCGGCATCTCCAGTGTGCGGGGGCGCCCCGCGAAGGCCTCCGCCCACCCCTGCCCCGGGCCGCGAACGTATTCGTAGGCGGACCCGTAGGTGAGGACGACGGCCCGGCCCGCCGGAGGCGGGTCCGCGGACATGTCCATCCCCGTCACCCACAGCAGGCGCAGCGTGGCGATGCGTTCCGCCACGAGTGGCCTCGCCGGGCGGAGGCGCGGAATGGGCAGCGCGTACACGTGGCGCTCGCCGCGCTTGGCGAGGAGGTAGATCGTCCGCGCGCCCGGATCGACGGCCAAGGCCTCGCAGTCCTGCGGGCCGTCCGGGTAGGTGAACTCGATCCGCATCGACACGGCCACCGATGTGGTCTTCTGCGGCGGGGGGGTGAGGACGGGCTCGGGGCAGAGGTAGACAGTGACGGACTTCCGCCGGCGGAGGTTGTCGCCGACGTCGCCGATGACGAGCAGCTCCCTGCCGTCCAGCACGCACGAGGCGAGGTCCTCCCAGTCCACCAGGCGCGCCCCGCGGACCTCGAACGTGCCCAGGTCCTCCCCCTTCGTGTTGAAGGCGTACAGGCGGGGCGGGCCGGAATCGTTGTGCGTCCAGAACACGTCGTCGCGCCGCCGGCTCGGGGCGATGCCGCTGCTCTCGTCGATCCGCCGGTCGGCGAGATCCGCGAGCTGCCGCGGGGCGCCGTAGCGCCACGGCCCCGAGGCGGGGCGGGTCGCCGGGGCCGTCGCCGGCTGCGTAGGCGGCGAGTCCCGGCGCGGTGGGGTCGCGATCGCCGCGCCTGCGAGCACGGCCACGGCGAAGAGCATTCCGGCGCGCCCTGAGGAGCGGAGGCTATCCCCTTTCCGTTCGTCCATCTGCTCGTCTCTCCTGGCCCACATTCCATTGTCCCGTCCGAGGGCCCCGCCGTCAAAGCGGATCGAGGGCCCCGGGGGCTTCTGAGGGCGCCTGTGATGCCCGCCGTCGGACGCCCGGGCCCGCGGCGCCTCCGTTCCCTCTGCGGCCACTACCCACCGCCGCCCGCCGTCGGGTATCATGCCCGCCATGACCGACACGACCGACCTGGCCGAGCTGGACAAGTTGCTCGCGGCGATCCGCGGCTACGACGACCCGCGCCGGGCCGGGCGCGAGTGGAAGCAAGTCTACAAGCTGCTCGTCAAGACGGACCTGCCGCCCGGGCGCGTCACGGGCGTGGTGGGCATGCGGGACGTGCCCGGTCTGGTTGAGATGCTCGAGCGGCTCCGCACGCCCGGCGCCGCCCCCGCCGAGGAGGAGATCGACCCCGAGACGCTCCGCAAGGCCCTTCACGCCTTCCGGAAGCGGCTCCGGCTCACCGTGCTGGATGAGGAATCCAAGCTCGGGCGCGGGCCGCTGTCCAAGGGCGCGGTGGACCGCGACGTGCGCGCGATTTGCCCGCCCGTCGAATGGCCGGCAGCGGTCTGGCAGACGCTCGTTCAGCAGGGACGGCTCCGCTACCTCGGCCACGGGCTCTACTACCTGCCGGACAAGTAGCCGCTCGCCTGCCGCCCGGCGAGGCGGGACGAGGGACGACCGGATGAACTCGAAGCAGCGCGTCCAGGCCGCCATCGCACGCCGGCCCGTCGACAAGGTGCCCCTCGGCTTCTACTGCGCCGACTACGACACCGTCGAGGCCGTCCTCGGCCGCAAGACCTACGTCCGGAACAAGATCGCCCTCCAGATCGCCTGGTGGGAAGGCCGGCGCGACGAGGCCGTCGAGGGCCTCAAGCGCGACACCGTCGAGTTCTACCGCAAGATCGACTGCGCGGACATCATCCTGCCGAAGGAGTGCCCCGTCGTCCCGCCGAAGGGCTGGCGCCCCGACGACCCGCCCAAGCCCATCGCGGAGAACAAGTGGCAGGACTCCCGCGGCCGCGTGTGGCAGGCCGTGCCCCACGTCAATGAGATCCGGCTCGTCCACGACCCCACCCCGCCGCGGACGGACTGGACGGTGGAGCAGTTCGCCGGCGCGCCGGCCGTCACCCCGCCGGATGAGAGCATGTTCGAGTGCGTGGACTACCTCATCGAGCAGCTCGGCGAGGAGCGTTACGTCTGCGCGCCGGGCCAGCTCACCGCCCTGACGCTTCTGGGCGGGACGGAGAACGGGCTGATGATGTACGCCCTCCAGCCGGAGGTCGTCCACGCCGCCAACCGGCGGAGCGTCGCGGTGCAGAACGCGCTCGATGCGCACTACATCCGCCCCGGCACGGCGGGGGTGTACATCGACCAGGACATGGCGGGGACGAACGGCCCGCTGATCTCGCCGGCGATGTTCCACGACATTTGCCTGCCGTACATGGCCGAGCGGATCGCCCACATGAAGGCGGCGGCGGCGGGGCGCGACCAGATCGTCTTCCACAACTGCGGACGGAACCTGCCGCTGATGGCGATGTTCATCGAGGCGGGAGTGGACTGCTACCAGTCGCTTCAGACGACGGCGGGGATGGAGGTGGGGGCGCTGAGGGAGCTCTTCGGCGACCGGCTGTGCTTCTGGGGCGGCGTGGGCTTGGAGGTGCTCATCGGCGGGGAGCCCGAGGATGTCCGCCGCGAGGTCCGCACGGCGATGGAGCGCGGCGCGGGGACCCCGCCGGCCGGCGGGTTCATCCTCGGGCCCAGCCACTCCGTCGCCAAGAACACGAAGTACGACAATTTCATGGCCATGCTGGATGAGTTCACCCACCTCCGCGACAGGTTCTGAGGGGCGCGCTACGGGAAGACCTGGTAGTTCTTCGGCGGCAGGCCGGTGGCCGCGAAGTAGCCCGCGCCGACGAGATTGAACAGCAGCGCCCAGGCCTCGTAGCGTCGGATGTCGGGGCGCGGGCGGAAGGTGGCGGCCTGCCGCAGCAGGTTCGCGTAGTAGTGGCGGCCGAGGTACAGGGCGATCAGCACCATGCCCAGCCAGGTTCCCGCGAGCTGCGACCGGACGCCGCCGCCGGTGACGTAGTCGCTGGCGAAGTCGACGCCGGCGGCGAGCAGGACGACCTCGAGCAGCACGTACAGCGGCTGCGTCAGCCCCAGGCTCAGGCTCACGTCCGAGGCCAGGAAGTAAGCGAACGCCATCGCCGTCGGGAAGATCCGCGGCGTGAACAGCAGCTTGCCGGACCACGAGGCCGTCGCCTTCGGCCACTTCTGGCCCGCCGCCAGGAAGTCGTATACCAGCGGAATCTCGATGAAATTGCCGTCCAGCCAGAGGTTCGCGCCGTTGACGAGGCGGATGAGCAGGACGGCGGCGAGGCCGATCCAGAGCCCGCGGCTGCGGAAGACGGGCGGGAGGCCTCGGCCCGGTCCCCGCGGGCCGGCGGGCGGCTCCATCAGCGCCGCCGCGAACAGGGCGATGGGGAACCGGAGCCTCTCGCGGTGCGCCCACTGCCGGTAGACGACCAGCGCGAGCAGAATGGCGGCCGTCCCCAGCAGCGCCGCCAGCGGCAGCCAGGTGACCAACGGGCCGCTCCAGCGGTACCACGGGATGTCGGCCGGGGCGACCGGCTCAGGCCGGCCGTGCAGGCCCTGGTACACCTCCTGAAGCGCCGCCTCGTCGTAGCGCCCGCCGTTGAACAACGCCCCGTCGGGCAGATAGCTGAGGGCCTGGTGCTCCTGCCAACTGACGTTGGTGCGGTTCATATCGAGGGGGACGGTGACGGCCGGCGTGAAGTAAGCCCCCAGCGCCGCCCCGGACACCCCGCACGTCACGAGGACGAGGGCCACGATGACGGCGAGCTCCTGTGGGCGGAGCCGCCAGCGGGGGCGGAGCCTCCCGAGCAGCGGATTGACGAGCAGGACCAGGACGATCAGCCCGCCGAACACGGAGACGGGCAGGTGATTGCCCGCCAGGTTCGCCAGGCGGAACACGTTGCTGTGCGGGTACCCGTAGCCGGCGATGGCCAGCGCACAGACGGTCCCGATGCATGCCGCTCGCCGCGTCATCCTTCCCCGCCGTCACGCGCCCGGCCCCCACTTCCGGTGAACGGACGGAGTGATAGGGTCTCGGCCGGCGCGAATCAACCGGGAACCACTAAACACGCGGCGGGCGTTGTCGTCGGTCGGGTGCGGCCTCAGGCCTCCGCGCCGGGCGCCGGAGACGCGGGCGCCGACGGCTTGCGCTTCCGCGGGCGCGTCAGCCACAGCACCAGGCCGCCGACGACCACGATCGGCCAGACCCACAGCGCCGGGTTCACGTCGGTGGCGGCCGGGAACTTGTCGCCCCACTTCGGCAGTGTCATGCTGCCGTAGTTCCAGACCTTCTCCATGGCGGGCACGATCAGCGGGTGGACCAGGATGAACACCAGCGCCCCCAGCAGCATGCCGACGAGGCTGACGAGCGCGTCGATGCGCCCCGCGGCGGCACAGGCGAGGCCCGTGCCGGGGCAGTAGCCGGTGAGCCCGAAGCCGACCCCCAGCAGCGCCCCGCCCACGGCGGCCGACAGCATGACGGCCGGCTTCACGCTGAAGTTCGCCGCGCCCGCCAGGTGCAGCACCCACACGCCGAGCATGCTCACCAGCACGAACACGGCGATCGTCCGCAGGGCGTGGAAGTCCTTGAGGCGGAGGGTTCCGACGATCTTGTCCGGGTCGGCAAGGCCCGCGAGGAACAGCAGCGCCCCGAACAGCCCGCCGACGATCAGAGGAAGGACGTAGTGCGGCATGGGGGCACCTACCTTTCGATCTCGGGGACCTTCGGATGCGCGATCCGGGCCGCCAGGATTCCGAAGACGAACATCGCGACGGTGAACGGCACGACCGACAGCGACAGTTGCGCCCAGCCGCTGGCGAACTGCCCGCTGGTGCAGCCGTGCGCCAGCCGGGCGCCCAAGAGGATGAGGAAGCCGCCGATGAACGTCGTGAGCAGGCGGCTGCCGACGCCGTGCCCGCTCGCGCGCCACCAGACGGTCGTCAGCCTCGGGCGCCATCGCAGCGTCACGACCGCCGCCAGGAACGCCCCGGCGAGGAGCCCGACGTCCAGCCAGAAGCCATAGCCAATCTTGGTGTACTTGTCCGCGGAGATGACCTTGTGCTGCCCGGCGTACTCGGGGGCGATGCTGTGCAGGGCCAGCGAATCGACCACGACGAACTGCGTGGACACGCCGAGGGGGCCCTTGACCCCCACGGCGAGCACCTGCGTGAGCCCCAGCAGCAGCCCGCCGAGCCACCAGACCAGTGGTGCTTTTCTGACTCTTGCTTCTGCCATATCCGTGTCCTTTCCTGAATCGCCCGCCCTCAGGCGGTTGCCGAAGGTCCACGCCCATCACAAGTGCATCATCGGTGCGGCGTTACGGACCAGCGCCGTCCGTGCTATTATACGGTAACTGCCGGCGGGAGCCCGCGCGGCGCCGTCGGCTCGCCGGGATGTGCCCGGACGGGCCCGGCGACAAATAGGCCTCGGCTTTCCTGGATTGGCGGGTACAATCGGTAAGGCGGCGGTCAGTGAGGCCTGCCGCCGGAATACAGGAGCGTGTGAATGCTTACGGCGGAGCAGGTGAAACAGAAGGCAATGGAGTTCGGTGCCGACCTGGTCAGCATCGGGAACATCGAGCGGTGGGAGGGCGCGCCGATCCAGATGGACCCGCGCCAGATCATGCCGGAGGCACGCAGCGTGATCGCGATGGCGTTCCGGGTGATGCGCGGCAGCCTGCGCGGCATCGAGGAGGGCACGTTCTTCAGCAACTACTCGGCGATGGGCTACGGGGGGCTGACGTACCTGTACATGCCCATGACCGTCATCAACCTCGCCAAGGCCATCGAGGACGAAGGGTGGGAGGCCATCCCCTACGGCCATCAGAGCGACTGGCGGGGAATCGACAACGTGGGCATCCCCAAGCCGGACTACAGCCGTCCCGTCGCGCCCGGGCGGGCCGCGCCGGATGTCATGGTCCACCTCCGCGTCGCCGCCTACCTCGCCGGGCTCGGCGAGATCGGCTGGAGCAAGATGTTCCTGACGCCGCGATTCGGGCCCAGACAGCGCATCGGCATCGTCATCACCGAGCTGGCGCTGGAGCCGGACCCGGTGATGGAGCCCGGGACGCTGTGCAACCGGTGCATGGCCTGCGTGGAGGCGTGCCCGGGCGGGGCCATTCCACGCGACCGGTCGGTGAAGGTCACGCTGGGGGGCAAGGAAATCGAGTGGGCGGACATCGACTGCCGGGCCTGCAACGTCGCCTTCCGCGGGGCCGTCATCGACGACGAGCACGAGGGCGAGTCCTACGCGGACTTCGACGGGCACAAGACGCGCCCGGGCTGGTGGTCGCCGTTTTTCCGCAAGCCGCGAAACGTCTACAACACGGGCCAGGCCGTCTGCGGCGCCCGCGGCTGCACGCGGGCGTGCATGATCGCCCTGGAGAAGCGCGGCGTGGTGGGCAACGCGTTCCGCGAGCCGTTCCGCCGGCGCCCCACGTGGTCGGTCAACTGGTCGGCCCCGGCCCCGGGGGCGGAAGAGGCGCAGCACAGCCAGGCGCCCGGCGAGGGCGAGGGGCGCGAGGCGGACTGAGGCGCCGCAGCGCGGCGGCGCAGCAGCATCTGAAGAGCACACGAGGAGATAACCCGGTGCTGACGGCCGAGGCGGTGAAACGGAGGGCGCTCGAGTGCGGGGCCGACCTCGTCGGAATCGGGAGCATCGAGCGCTGGGCGGGCGCGCCCGTCCAGATGGACCCCAAGCAGATCATGCCCGAGTGCCGCTCGGTGGTGGTGTGCGGCTTCCGGACGATGCGCGGGTGCCTCCGCGGCATCGAGGAAGGCACGTTCTTCAGCAACTACTCCGCCATGGGCTACGGCGGGACGACCTTCCTCTACATGCCCATGACCCTCATCAACCTCGCCAAGTTCATCGAGGACCACGGCCAGGAGGCCATCCCCATCGGGCAGATCGACGAGTGGCGGGCGATCGACAACGCGGGGCGGAGGTGGCCTGACCACAGCCGGCCCGTGGCGGCGGGCAAGGCGGCCCCGGACGTGCAGGTGCACACGCGCATCGCCGCGTACCTCGCGGGGCTCGGGGAGTTCGGCTACAGCAAGGTGCTGCTGACGCCGGAGTTCGGCCCGCGGCAGCGGTTCGGCATCCTGCTGACGGAGGCGGACCTGGCGCCAGACCCGATCTACGCCGGGCCGGCGCTCTGTAACCGCTGCATGGCGTGCGTGAGGGATTGCCCCGGCGGCGCCATCAGCGCCGAGGAAACGGTCAAGGTCACGCTCGCCGGGCGCGAGGTGGAATGGGCCGAAATCGACGTCGTCGCCTGCGATATCGCCTTCCGTGGCGGGCGGCGAATGACCGACGAGGAGGCGGCCGACACCGACGACCGCTATTGCAGGCTGTGGTTCGACGTCGAAAACAACATCCCCGTCACGCGCGACTCGCACACACCGTTCGTCCACAAGCCGAGGAATCTGTACCACACCGGCGAGGCGGTGTGCGGCGGGCGCGGATGCCTGCGCGCGTGCGTGATCTCGTGCGAGGCCAGGGGCGTGCTGAAGAACCGCTTCCACCAGGAGTTCCGCCGGCGCCCGAGGTGGACGGTGGACTGGTCGCAGCCCGCGCCGCGAGAGCCGAAGGACCCCCTCCCGTGCTGACCTCACAGGACGTGAAGGCGGCGGCGAGACGGCTCGGCGCCGACTTGTGCGGCATCGCATCGATGGACCGCTTCGAGGGCGCCCCGAAGCAGCAGGACCCGCGGTACATCTTCCCGGACGCCGCCGCCTGCGTCGTCCTGGGCTTCCGCATGCCCCGCGGGTACTTCCGGGGCATCGAGGAGGGTACGTATTTCACCGCCTATCCGGCCATGGGCTACGGGGGGATGAACCTCATCTACATGCCGATGGTCATGCGCGAGCTGTGCTGCTTCATCGAGGACGCCGGCTACGAGGCATCCCCCGTGCCCAACATGTACCCCGGCACGAGCGTCCGGTTCGACACGCAGGCGTTCGATCCGGCGCGCAGCCGGCCGGTGCGCGAGGGCCTGCCGCGCCCGGATGTCCTGGTGGACTTCCGCGTCGCGGCCTTTGCGGCGGGGCTCGGGGAGTTCGGCTACAGCAAGGTGTTCCTCACGCCGGAGTTCGGGCCGCGGCAGCGGTTCGTGATCATCCTCACCGACGCCCCGCTGGCGGCCGACGGGCTCTACGACGGCCCGCCCATCTGCAACCGGTGCAAGGCCTGTGTGCGCAACTGCCCCGGCGGGGCCATCAGCCCCACCGAGACCGAGACGCTCACGATCGCGGGGCGGACCGTCGAATACGCCAGGCTCGACTGCCTGAAGTGCTCGGTGGCCTACCGCGGCGGGGTGCCGGCGCACAATCCGTTCCTGAAGCCCGGGGCCGATCCGGCGGCGTACGCGGGCAAGTACTGCGGCCGGCCTGAACTGGACGATGTGGTCGGTTACCCGAAGCTGTTCGACCACAACGCTTCGCTCGGCGGCGGGCGCGGGTGCATCCGGGCGTGCATGATCCATCTCGAGGAGCGGGGCGTGCTGAAGAACCGGTTCAAGAACCCCTTCCGCCGCCGGCCGACGTGGACGCTCGATGCGCCTCAGCAGGAGCGGCCATGAGGTTCGCCGTCGGATACCAACTGGCCGAGCCCGGCGAGGAGAGCTTCGTCGAGATCGTCCGCGAGCACCGCAACCACGTGGCGGAGGTGTACTTCGCCTGGGTCGGCCACGCCAGCGGGCGGTCGCCCGTGGGGGCGCGCGGCGGGAAGGTGGGCCACGCCGCCCGGCAGCGCCTCGAGGCCGACCTGGCCGGGCTGCGCGACATGGGCATCGCCCTCGACCTGCTGCTCAACGCCAACTGCTACGGCGGCCGGGCCATCAGCCGCGCGCTCGAACACGAGGTCGTCGGCCTCCTCGAGCACCTCGGCGAGGTCGCCGGCGGCGTCGAGACGGTGACCACCACCTCCCCCGCCGTCGCCCACGTCATCAAGCGGCACTTTCGCAACATCGACGTCCGGGCGTCGGTGAACATGCGGATCGGCACGGTGGCCGGCATGCGCTACCTCGCCGACGTGTTCGACAGCTACTACGTCCAGCGCGACTGCAACCGCGACCTCGAGCGCCTCGCCGAGCTGCGCGCCTGGGCCGACGCCAACGGCAAGAAGCTCTGCATGCTCGTCAACAGCGGGTGCCTGCGCTTCTGCAGCGGGCAGACGTTCCACGACAACCTCGTCGCCCACGAGACCGAAGTCGACGAGACGCGCAACCTCGCGGGCTTCTCGCCGATGGTCTGCCGTCGCCTCCTGCGAGACCGCACGAACTGGCCGGAGGTGCTGCGGGCGACCTGGACCCGCCCCGAGGACCTGCGCCACTACGAAGGCCTGTTCGACGTCTTCAAGCTCGCCACGCGGATGCACGAGCGCCCGCAGGCCGTCATCCGCGCCTACGCGGCGGCGCGCTTCGCGGGCAACCTGCTCGACCTGTTCGAGCCGGGCTACTCGCCCGCCTTCGCGCCGTGGGTCCTCGACAACACCCGCTTCCCCGACGGTTGGTTCGAGCACGTCACCCGCCACGCCCGCCAGGCCCACGACGACCCCTACTACGCCCGGGTTCTCGAGCAGGTGCTTGTCGAGCTGCCGTGGCCCGCCCGGCCCGCCGCCCCGGCCTGTGCGACGCCGTCAAGCTCCACGCCGTCTTGACTTCGCCCCCCGCCGGGCGCGAGCCCGTGGGAACACCGGTGCGGGCGCGGTCGGCGCGGTGTTTAAGCTCCCGGCCCGTCCCGGCGCGCCGGGACCGGCCACCTGAGCCCCAACTGCGCGAAGGTAAGCACATGAGCCAGACCACAACGCTCGCCCGGCGTCGCACCGCGGCTGTCCTTGCCGCATTCCTGGTGGCCGCGACGGTGACCGGGACGCCGCTGCCGGCCGTGGGCGAGGCCCCGGACAGCGCCGCCATTGAGGGGAAGCTCGGCGCCGACGCCTCGGCCGACGTGAAGGCGCTGGCGATGGCGCTGGCACGCCCTGATCCGCGGGACCGCCTGCTGGCGCTGGCGGACCTGGAGCAGATGGGCGCGAAGGCGGCCCCGGCGGTCGAGGCCATGCTGCTCTGCGTGGGCGATCCGGCCGAGGCATCGGAGGTGCCCGGGGCCGAGCCCACCGCCGTCGGACGGCGGGCCATCGAGGCCCTCGTCGCGTTGGCGCCGCAGGTAAAGGACCTGCCGGCGATGGTGAAGCGGGCGGCCGACGGCGGCAGGCTCGGCCAAGACGCCACGGGCGCTTTGCGGCGGCTGGTGACTGCTCCGAAGGTTGCCGCGGACGCCCCGCCGCAGAAGGCCCCGCTGGAGCGCCGGATCGACGAATGGGCAGCGGCCCGCATCGACGAGACGCTCACGCAGGCCGCCGAACCGGGCAGAAGCGACGACCCCCTCAAGCGCGCCGAGGCCGTCCGGGCTGTCGCGCAGCTTCCGCGGCGCGATCCCAGGGCAGCGGCCTTCCTCCTGGGCATGCTGGCCGCCGAGCGTTCCGCTCTTGTTCGCGAACATCTTGTTGAGGCGCTCGACGGCCTTCGCGGCGTGCTCGAGGCCGACGCCGCCGCACGCCTTCAGCGGGCGCTTCTGACCGTTGCCCGCGACCCGGCCGAGGCGATGGTCCGATCCCGTGCGCTGGCGATCATCGCCCTGGGGAATCTGAAGGCCAAAGATGCCGTCAAGCCGCTGGTCGAGCTGCTCGACGGCGACGACGCGGACGCGCCGCTCCAGATGGGCAGGCACGCCGCGGGCATCAGCCTGCGGGCGCTCGTCGTGTGGGCGCTGGCGCGGACCGGCGATCCCGACGCCGCCGCGGCCATCACCGGGCACCTCGACCACGCCAACCCGTTCGTCCGGCGCTACGCCGCATGGGGCGCGGGACGCCTGGGGCTGAGGTCCGCCTGCGAGCCGTTGGCGCGGGCACTGTACGCCGAGCCGACGGCCGCCAGTCGCCAAGGCGCGGCCTGGGCACTCCAGACGCTCACGGGCAAGGCATTCGAGCCGTACCTCACGGTGGGCGAGCTGGCGAAACTCCGCAAGAGCCTGTCGGCGGGCGAGCCGCTGCCGGCGAACGCCCTGTACCGGCTGACCGTGCCGCCGACGCCGCCGGCGTATCCGGGGCGGGCGCTGCGGCTGACGGGCATCCGGTACGACCATGCCGGGGTGGATCCCGTGCCCGGCAAGCTGCTCTACCGCCCCGCCGGTGCCGGCGACTACACTGCGGCCGAGCTGAAGCGCGACGCCGAGGGAACGTATTCGGGCGAGATTCCGGCCGGCGTCGCCGGCAGGCCGTTCGAGTATTGCCTGGAGTTTCGCGAGGGGAAGGCGTCGCCTTCGCTGACGACCTACCCGCCGCAGTTCGGGCGCGAGGTGCCCATCGCCGTTGCGCCCGACACGCGCCCGCCGGAGCAGCGCCTCGTTGTGATGGCGGTCCCGGCCGGGCCCGCGAGCATCAAGGTGAGCTGGCGCGGCTGGCTGCCCGGGGAGATCGAGGCCGTCGAGGTGCTCCGCGGCGAGGGCGAGGCGGGCAAGGTCGTCTCGCTGGCGAAGCTGAAGCCTTCGGCCACCGGCTACGCGGACAACGCGGTCACAGCGGGCGTGGCCTACCGCTACGCGCTGCGGCTGCACTACGCGGGCGGCCGAGCCGGTGAGACGGCGGCCGCGTCGGCGAGGTCGTCGCGTTACCTCCGGCGGATCAACTGCGGGGGCCCGGCGTTTGTCGGCCCGGACGGCGTGGCGTGGGAGGCGGACCAGGAGGAGCGCGCCGGCTCGCAGCGGTGGACGTACAAGGACGAGCAGGTCGCCGGGGCCGGCGCGCTCGCGACGATCTACCAGACGGAGCGATGGTCGGACACGTTCGTGGCGTATGACTTCGATGTGCCGCCGGGCGCGTACGAGGTGGTCCTGCACTTCGCGGAGTTGCACCCGAGCGTCACCAAGCGCGGCGTGCGGAAGTTCGACATCATCATCAACGGGGCGGTCCGCAAGCCGGGGGCCGACGTCTACGCCCGCGCCGGCGGCCGGGCGAAGCCCTGGGTCTTCCGCTGCAGCGTCCAGGTCCGCACGGAGAAGCTCGTGGTGCTGCTGCGCGCGGTGCAGAACGGCCCGGCGATCAAGGGCATCGAGGTCCGTGGCCTGTAGGGCGCCCGCCGCGCCGGAAGGTGTCCAGCAGCTCCTCCTCGCGCGCGTGCATCGCGGCGGCCCCCTCGGCCGTGGCGTCGTCGTAGCCCAACAGGTGAAGCAGCCCGTGAACAACGTACAGCATCAGCTCGCGCTCGACGCCGCCCTGCGCGGCCCCGCGTGAGACGCGCTCCGCCGCCACCGGGCCGCAGATCACCAACTGCGCCCGCAGGCCCGGACGCCTCCGGTCGGATCGGCCGTTCAGTACCGGAGATGTGTCCGACACGTCGAAGCTGAGGACGTCGGTGGCCCCGCGCCGGCCGAGCCAGCGGCGGTTCAGCGCCGCCATCTTCCGCCGACCGACCACCGCGATGTCGACCTCCGCCACCTCGGCGCCCTCCGCCCGCGCCACGAACCGCACCAGGCGCTCGATGCGCTTGCGCGGCACGCGGACCTTCCGCTGGGAGGAGAGGATCGCCACCTTCGTTGACGCCGCGCCGCTGGCCATGCCGTGAGTGTACCACGACCGGGCGGCGAGGCGGCGGTTTCCCGCATTCTTTTCGCCGGCGGAACGTACACTCGCTGATACGCAGCAGGCGCGCCGCCCTTGGAGGCCGTCCCGCCGCCCCGAAGGCAGGCGGCCTAGCCCGCCTCGGCGTGTCCGGCTGCGGCGCGCTCGGCATCGCGTTCCGCCGAGGAGGGCTCCTCGCCCTTGGGGGCGGGGTAGGCGATGCGCGAGTGGTAGATGCCGCACAGGCTTCGGGTGAGCGAGGCCTCGATGGCATGGACCTCGCGCAGCGTCAGCTCGCACTCGTCGAACTGCCCGTCGGTCAGCCGGCGGGACACCATGGTGTGAACCTGGTTCTCGATGCGCGCGGGGGTGGGGTCGGTCATGGCCCGCACGGAGGACTCGGCGGCGTCGGCGAGCATGAGGATGGCCGCCTCCTTGGACCGGGGCTTCGGGCCGGGGTAGCGGAACTCCATCTCGTCCGGCGCCCGGTCGCTGCCGTTCCGGCGCGACTGCTCCGCCGCGGCGTGGTAGAAATACTGCACCAGCGTCGTGCCGTGGTGCGTGGCGATGAACTCCCGCAGCACCGGCGGCAGGCCGTATTCCCGGGCCATCTCCAGCCCGTCCTTCACGTGCCCCGTGATGATCAGCAGGCTCATCGCCGGAGAGAGCTTGGCGTGCTTGGAGTCGCTGCCGGCCTGGTTCTCCACGAAGTACTCGGGCTTGTTGATCTTGCCGATGTCGTGGTAGTACGCCCCGGCCCGGGCGAGCAACCCGCGGGCGCCGATGGCCTCGGCGGCGGATTCGCACAGGGCGCCGAGCTGGAGCGAATGGTTGTAGCTGCCGGGCGCTTCCATCGCCAGGCGCCGCAGCGGCGGCTTCGAGGCGTCGCACCACTCCAGCAGCGTCAT
>CAZMDT010000022.1:0-5201 GCA_964564965.1 uncultured Planctomycetaceae bacterium
AGGCGGAGCGGTACGCCGCGCGCCACGGGCGGCGTGCGGCGAGGCTGGGGCGGCGATTCGCCGCCGACCTGTCGGGGCTGGGCTGCGGCGGCGGGCGGATCCTCGACGCCGGGTGCGCGGCGGGTGATACGGCGTTCGCGCTGGCGGCGGCGTTTCCGGAGGCGGCGGTCGTCGGGCTGGACGTGTGCGAGCCGCTGCTGGCGATCGCCCGCTCGCGGGCGGCCGCCGGCGCCCTGGCCGATCGCGTGACATTCACTTCCGGCGACGTTGAGGCCATGCCCTTCGAGGACGGCGTCTTCGAGGCCGTCGTCAGCAACGACACGCTCCACGTGGTACCGGGCCCGGTGGCGATGCTCAACGAGTGCGAGCGCGTGCTCTCGCCCGGCGGCGTGCTGGTGGTGCGCTGCATCCGGCGGTGCTGGCTGGCCGTGGTCGAGGGGGTCTTTCGCACGGCCTACACGCCGGCGGAGGCGGCGGAGTTCTGCCGGCAGTCGCGCCTGCGGCCGTGGCGGGTGCGGAAGGAGTTCATGACGCTGGCCATCGAGGCGGCGCCTGCGCGCTGAACGCCGCCGGCGAGCCGCGGCGGCTTCGGCAGGGGAGATGCGTGCCGTGAGCGAGTGGTACGAGGAGTTCTTCGGCGGGCTGTACGCCGGGATTCTCGGCGGCGGGGAGCGCGAGTCGGTGGCGCCGGGCGAGGCGCGGCTGATTCGTCGGCTGCTGCGGCTGCGGCGCGGCATGCGGGTGCTCGACGTGCCGTGCGGCATGGGGCGGATCGCGATTCCGCTGGCCGAGGCGGGAATGGCGGTCACCGGCATTGACCTGATGCCCGCGTACCTGCGCCGCGCCCGCCGGCTGGCGCGGACGGCGGGCGTCGGCGTCCGCTTCATGCAGGGCGACATGCGCGACATCGACTTCCACGGGGAGTTCGACGCCGTCGTCAACTGGTTCGGCAGCTTCGGCTACTTCGACGAGGAGGGCAACCTGGCGTTCGCCCGGCGCGTCCTGGCGGCGCTAAGGCCGGGCGGGAGGTTCCTCATCGAGACGGTCAACGCCTCCTGGGTGGCGGCGCACTTCCGGCCGAGGATGGAATCCGTCATCGACGGCATCCGCGTGACGCAGCGCCAGCGGTGGGACGCCCGCGGGGAGCGCGTCATCTGCGACTGGGCCTTCGAGAGGAGCGGTGTCCTTGAGCGGCGGCGGAGCGACATGCGCCTGTTCAACGGGACGGAGATCCGGCGGCTTCTCGGCCAGGCGGGGTTCGGGCAGGTTCGGCTGGCGGGGCAGCCGCCGCTGGGGCTTTTCACGCGGCATTCCAAGCGGCTGACGGCGGTGGCACGGCGGCCGGCGACATAAGCCCGGGCGCCCCGGGCGGGCTACACCTTGCCCAGGATGATTCCGTGCGTCGGCGGCGCCGGCCAGAACGTCACCCACGAGCCCGGTGCGATCGTCCGCGTCCGCGTGGGCTTGTGCTCCAGCAGCGAGACGACCACGGGCACGCCGGCATCGACGACGATGGTGTGGCGGGCGTCGTTCTCGACGACCTTGCCGTTGATGGGGGTGGCGGCGGCGAACTGCCGGCGGCAGTGCGCGATCCGCTGCGCCCGCGCCCGCGGGCGAATCTCGAACGTCAGCTCGTCTTGCGTCCCCTCCGATACCGCCGCCGTCGCCGCGTGGATCACCACGTCCAGCTCGTCGTCCAGATGAATCCGCTTCTGGAGCGTCTTGCGGCTCGGGTCCAGAAGCGTGAAGTCGATGTAGCTGCCCGGACGCTCGATGTCGGCCGTGTTCGGCGGAACGCGGAGCGTGAACATCGGGCCGATCAGCCCGCTGTTGTCCACCGCCACCAGCCGCCCCCGGACCGCATAGCGCTCGTCGGTCAGCAGCTTGGCCATTCGCCGTCCTCGCCACAGCCGGCCGGGACGCCTCGAACGCTCGGTCGGTGGCTTTGTCGGCCGGGGGTAGCACCCAGCACCCCGCAACCGGAACGTGTCCGCAGGAGCATACACCGGCTAGGGGTGAAGTGCAACGTCGTCGGCCGCCGCAAATGAAGCAGCCCCGGGAACTCGGGTCCTGGGGCTGCGTGTGTGCGTGGTCGCGCCGCCTTGCACGAAGCGGCGCGGTGCGTCTCAGGCGCGCCTGCGCCGGCGGACATACCCGCCGATCGCGCCGGCGCCGGTCAGCACGGCCAGCATCGTCAGCGGCTCGGGAATCACGGTCTCATCCGGTGCCGGCGCAAAGGCGACGACCGCGTGGGCCATCCGGCTGGCGTTGCCGTCGTCGGCGGTCCAGGTGTTGGTGTAGGTGTCGGGCAGGCCCACGAGGCGCTTGCTGCCGGAGATTCCCCCGTTGTTGTTGCTGGGAAGGTCGACGACCTCTTCCCAGATCTCCGTCTGGTCGCCGCCCGGCGTGTTGGTGTCGACCGAAAGCTGGGAGATGACGTCGATCAGCGCACAGCCGGCGACGGTCGTGGTGATGTCAGTGGAGACGGTGTCGTCGCCGACGTTCGGGCCGGGCGTTGTTGCCACAGCGTTGACCGGGTCGGACGTGTCGACGTCGTCCAGGACCATCGCCCCGAAGGCGCACGCATCGGCGCCGAGCGTTCCGAGCCCGTCTGCGAACGTCACGGTGATGTCGCGGGTATCCGGCGTCGGATTGACCCGGTACCAGATCTCAACGCGGTTGTCGTTGGTGCCGCTTTTCGTCACGGCCGCGCCCGGAACCAGGGACAGCGCGTCGGCGCCGTACGTGACGGACTCGACGACAGGGTCGCCTTGCGCATCCTCGGCGCCGATGGCGACCACGAGCACCAGGTTGCTGCCGGCGCCGACCGTGTAGTCGTCGAGCGTGAGGGTGTACGTCGGGCCGGGGGTCTGGTTCGACATGCTCTGGACGTTGAGAACACTGATCGCCGCGGCCTGCCCCGAGACCGCCAGGAGAACCGCGATGAGCGTTCCAGTCAGCGCGCACATATGCCTCATTGGCCTGCTCCTTGCACACCACAATTCCCGCCAGGGCGTCTCACTTGACTCGCTTCAGAAGAAGTGGCGCCGGGCGCGCACACCCTACAGCGCCAGAGGCATTGTACGCGACCTTACGACAAACTCAAGAGAAAAATGGGCGTGAGGTCGGGCTTAGAGCCCTCGGCCGTTCTTGTCCCGGCGCCCGCGGGGCAGCGCCGAGGGATGACCATCCCTCGGCGCAGGTCACCCGACACCCCCGCCCGGGCACGCGGCGGCTGCGAATGCTCGTCAGGATCTCCGCCTTCGCAGGTAGCGCCCGACGGCGCCGACGCCGAGCACCACGGCGATTGCCGAGACGGGCTCGGGGATCACCGTGGGCTCCGCCACCCGCGTCAGCACGAAACCGTCGATCAGACGGGCCTGTCCCACGTCGCCGCCGTGTGAGATCGGGTGGAACGACCAGATGATCTCATCGCCGACGTCCACCTTCTGAACCACGGGCGAGACGGCCTGCTCGACGCCGTCGTAGGTGGCGTGGTCGTACCGGCCGGTCGGGCCGATCTCCGTCCACGTGTCGGCGCTCACGTCGTGATAGACCAGCGCGAGGTCGATGTCGGCGCTGAAACCCGACGGCCAGATCAGCTCCCACGTGCCGCTGACCTCGATGAAGGCCTCCTCGCCGGTGGGGTTGGTCCAGACAACCTCCGGCCCGTAGAAGCGGTTGCCGCGGACCCCGTGCCACATGTTCCCGTCGTTGATGAACGCCCGGGCATCGTTGTCGGTATCCGGATACCGCCAGCCGTTTCCGCCCGACTTGCCGGAGCCGCGGCCCGCCATGCCCTGGCGCGTCAGCCGGTACCACTCGTCGCCGTCGTTCGTCAGCGTATGGGTGGAGTTGCTGCCGGACAGGTCGGGGATCGGGTTGAACCCGTAGTAGTAGTACACGCCCACGCCCGTGCTGTCGCGGTCGGGGTTGTGGTCCTGGGCGATCCAGTCGGCCTCGCGATCCCACACGAACCCGATGGGGTACGGTCCCGCCTGGGCCGACGCCGCCAGCGCCGCCACGACTACCACGGCCGCTGCCAATGTCTTCCTCATCTTCCTGCTCCTTCCGTTCATGGTTGACCCAGAATGCCTCAGTTCTCGCTTCTCGCCTCGCCGGTCACGTTCGCGGCGGGGCCGTTGTCTCACCTTCGTGGAATGTAAGGCCGATCGCCCGCGGCGCCAGGGCCGCGGCGGGATTCGCGATCTTCTCCTCCAGCATCCGCACGGCCGTCTCGCCAAGGGCCGCCTCCGGTAGCGTCAGCGCCGTGAAGTCCGCCACCAGCCCGTCACCCGCCCCGCCGATCGCCGTCACCGACAGCTCGCCGGGCACGCCGATGCGGAGCGCCATCGCCGCCAGGCATATCGGAATCGCATCGCCCAGCGAATGGCAGACGATCGCAGTCGGCCGGCCGTCGGCCCGCAGCCGGTCGGCGGCGTCGTGCTTGCGGAACGGCCGGTTCACGTGCCGCTCCGCCCGCCACGCGCACGGGGCGAGCCCGGCGGCCCGCATGGCGATGTCGTAGCCGGTCTGGCGGTCCACGGCCGAGTAGTGAGCTGTCTCGACGATCTCGTGGACGTCGTAGGAATAGTCGGCGTAGGCGATGAGCCTGTGCCCAAGGGCCAGCAGATGCTCGGTGGCCCGCCGCCCGGCGTCGAGATCGTCGGGGTGGGCGCAGTCGGCGTCGAGCTTGGAGTTGACCCAGACCGCCGGGATGCGGTAGTCGCGGATCAGACCGACCATGCCTTCGGGGATCCGGTCGGGATAGTACACCAGCAGGCCGTCGGCGAATTGTTCGCGGAGGACCTTGGGCAGGTACTGAGGGTCGATGGCCTTCGATTCCGGCAGGCGGTCCAGCGTCAGGTGCCAGTCCAGCGGCGCCAGGGCGTTCTGGACGCCCTTGATCAGCTCCGGCGGAATTGGGCTGTGGCCCTTTTGGCTCTTGAGGAGGCAGATGCCGCCGAACCGCCCCCGCGCCACGGCCCGGGCGGCGGCGTTCGGGCGATAGCCGAGTTCGCGCGCGATCCGCCGGACGCGGCGCGCGCGGCGGGCGGCGTCGGCGCGGAGGCCCTTGTGCTCTCCGCGCAGAACGCGGGCGGCCGTGTCTTTCGACACACCGGCGACTTGTGCTATGTCCAGAAGGGTCGCCATCTGCCCTCTGGGGGCGCTGCACCTCAGTTTGGGTTGAGATGTCTCGT
>CAZMDT010000022.1:5211-16266 GCA_964564965.1 uncultured Planctomycetaceae bacterium
CTCGTACCGATAGCAGTATACCGCGGATTCGGTGAATGTACAGTGGAAAGCGCCTGGAAGGGGCGGTTTTCTGCAAGGCAAGTGCTAGCGATACGGGTTAGGGTCTGGCCGCGACCGCTTGCCCAAGCCCGCGAATCTGCCTGCACCGAAGGATCAGCAACGCCGGATCTGCCTGCCTGCTGCCGGTGCCTCTCGCCGCCGCCGGAGCAATCGGCGTGACGGCGGGCCCGCGGGAGGCTACCATTACATGGCGGCGGCGCGCGGGCGCGGCGGCCATTTCAGGGAAAGGAAGAACTCATGAACCCGCTGAAGCTCTTCCGCAAGCTCGTCAAGCTCATCCGGGGCGGCGCGAACGGCCCGCAGATCGTCCTGGGCTGCCTGCTGGGGATGATCATCGGCATGGTTCCGGGCTTCAACATGACGGTGGTGCTGGCGGTGCTGGTCCTGCTGCTGTTGGCGGCGAACTTCGGGCTGGCGCTGCTGGCGTTCGCCATCGGCAAGATTCTCTGCTACGCGCTGGCGCCCGTCACGTTTGAGATCGGCTATGCCGTCATCCACCACATGGGGCTCCAGGGGCTCTTCCGTGCCGCCTCCACCACGCCCGTCGTGGCCCTGATGGACCTGCACTACTACTGCGTCGCCGGCGGGCTGCCGCTGGCGATTATCCTCGGGCTGGCCATGGGCATCGCCGCGGCCGTGCTCATCAAGCAGCTCCGCCGCGGCCTCATGGCCGCCACGGGGCGGAGCGAGCGCCTCCAGCGCCTCAGCCGGAACCTCATCGTCCGGGTGCTGCTGCGGCTGGTGTTCGGCAAGCAGAAGAAGTCGCTGGCCGAGATGCTCGGCGCGAAGCATCCGCTGTTTCGCAAGTCGGGCGTCGTTCTTTGCGCGGTGCTCGTCGTGGCGCTGCTGGTGTTCGAGTTCCTGTTCCTCGACGCGCTGGTGAAGGACGGGATCCGGGACGGCCTGGAGGCCGCCGTCGGCGCCCAGGTGGACGTGGCCGAGGTGGACATGTCGCTCGTGGGGGGCAAGCTGACGGTCCACGGCCTGCAGGTGACCGACCCCGCCGAGCCGGCGACCAACGCCGTGCAGATCGAAACGCTCACCAGCGACCTGAGCACCACGGACCTGCTGGCCAAGCAGTTCGTGATCGACAAGCTGGTCGTTCAGGGCCTGCGGACGGGGGTGAAGCGTGCCGCCCCCGGGCGCGTCTATCGCAAGCCCGAGGAGCCCCAAGCGCCGATCACCGAGGACACCATCAGCCAGTACTTCGAGAAAGGCCGGAAGATCCTCGAGTATCTTCGCAAGCTGAACGAGTACCTGGACGAGCGTGAGCAGGGGCGGAAGCAGCGGGAGGAGGGGCCCAGCAAGGAGGAGGTCGAACGCGAGGCACGCCGGCAGTACTACCTCGGCCAGTCGGCCAAGGATGTGCTGGTCGAGCGCCCGACGGTGACGATCCGCGAGCTGGAGATCTCCGACATCCGCATCGAGCAGGCGGGGCGGATCTTCAGCCTTCAGGGGAAGGACGTGTCCGACAAGCCGGAGCTGACATCCCGCCCGATGACCGTGCAGGTGACGGACAACATGGGGCTGAAGGCGGCGGCGGTGTTCAACTTCCACGAGCCGGGGGGCCGGCACGCGCTGTACGTGGTCGCGCCGGACGTGCCGCTCGGGGGCGCAATCAAGCTGTCGGACAAGGTGCCGCTGGACATCGCTGAGGGTACGGTGGACGTCATCATCAAGGGCGAGTTCACCGCCGAGGCGATGAACCTGGCGACAGTGCTGGCCGTGGACGGCCTGCAGGCGAAGGCCAGCCGCAGCTTCCTGGGCCTGGACGAGGCGACCACGAAGCGCATGCTGGAGCATCTGAAGAGCCTGAAGTTCGGCCTGGGGCTTGTCGGGCCGATCGAGGCCCCGCGCGTCGTGCTCGATGAGCGCGTCCTGCTGGAGGGCCTCGCGCAGGCGATGAAGGAGGCCGGCCAGGCCGAGCTGACCCGCCGGCTCGGGGCCCAGCTTGACCAGGTGATGCAGAAGGTGCCGGTCACGCTGCCGGCCGGGGTGACGGACCTGCTGCCGGGGCTGCGCGTGCCCGGCGGCGGGGGGAAGAAGCAGGAGGGCAAGGACAAGCCCCCCGGCCCCGGGGACCTGCTCGAGGGACTGCTGCCGTAGCGGCGTGCGGACGGGCCGCGGCGCAAAAGATGCGACGCCAGCGGCGCGAAACGCTAAACTGATGCCATGCGCGGTGTCGAAGCCTTGGGTGTGTCTGCCCGCCGATCGCGAACGCAAGGAGCCCCACGATGAACGACCAGCCCCCTCAATCGCCGTCTCCTGACCAGCCGGCGGGCCAGGCCCCGCAGATGGGTGCCCGCCCGGCGGCCCCGCCGCCCCAGTATGCCCCGCCCCCCTACGTCATCCGCCCGCGCCGGTCGGTCCTTCGCGGCATCCTGACCGGCGTGGTCGTCCTGCTGCTTCTGCTGTCGCTGGTCCTGAACGTCTACCTCGCCGTGCTGCTGGCGATTCAGCTCGACATGCCGCTGGCCACGAAGGTGCTGCACGAAGGCGAGGAGAACCAGACGGTGGCCGTGTACGGCGTGTACGGCATGATCACGGGAAGAACTGCCGAGCAGTTCAACCTGTTCTGCCGCCAGGTGCTCGACGACAAGAACGTGAAGGCCGTCGTGCTCCGCGTCGACACCGGCGGGGGGGGCGTGTCGGCCTCCGACCAGATCCACGACATGGTCAAGCGCCTCAGGAGCAGCGGGAGGACCGTCGTCGTGTCGATGGGCGGCGTGGCGGCGAGCGGGGGGTACTACATCTCCGCGCCGGCCGAGGTCATCTTCGCCGAGGAGACCACGATCACCGGCAGCATCGGCGTGATCGCCCAGTGGTTCGTCCTCAAGGAGGGGCTTCAGAAGCTCGGGGTCAAGCCGGTGGTGCTGAAGTCCACCCACGCCGAGCAGTGGAAAGACGAGGGCAACTGGTTCGAGGAGCCCAACCCGGAGCATCGCGCGCACCTGCTGGAGCTGCTGAACAGGATGCAGGCGCGATTCGAGGAAGTCGTGAAGGCCGGGCGCGGCGGCGAGCTCAAGCCCGCTGCGGCGCCGGGCGCCGGCGAGCCCCAGGGCGAGTACGAGGCCTTCAACGGAAAGGTCTACCTCGCGCGCGAGGCGAAGGAGCTCGGGCTGGTCGACGAGATCGGCTACCTCCACCAGGCGATTGACCGGGCCGCCGGGCTGGCCCGCCTGTCAAAGCCGAGGGTCGTGGAATATGCCGCCCGCGAGCCTCTGCTGAAGAAGCTCATCGGCGTGGAGAGCACGCCGGGGCTGACGGTGGACGCCGGCCTGCTGGAGCGGCTCGAGACGCCGCGAATCCTGCTGCTGTGGACGGCGGACTAGGGCCGCGTGCACATGCGGCCGAAGCGGCCATCGTGTTGGGTGCTGGCGGCGCTGGCGGCGGCTGCCGCGGGGGCGTCCGCGCCGGCGCTGGGCGCGGAGGGCCCGCCGGCCGGGGCGCGGATCGAACAGGCCATCGCCGGCGCACGGGCGTTCCTCAAGTCGCAGATCGGCAAAGACGGACAGGTCGCCGGCGAGTTTCCCCCGACGGACCGGCGCCACCTGTACGGCGGGCGGACCGGCCTGTGCGTGTACGCGCTGCTGACGGCCGGTGCCGACGAGCGCGACCCGACGATCCGCCGCGCGATCCGATGGCTCGCGGCGGCGAAGTTCGACGGCACGTACGCCGTGGCGATGCGAGCGTGCGCCTTGGCGGCGGTGCGTCGCGAGCCGGATCTGAAGGCCCTGGCCGCCGACGCCGAGTGGCTCATCCGCGCCGCGGGCCGCAGCGGCGCCTACACCTATGCCCCACACGACGGCGCCGGCACCGACACCTGGGACAACTGCTGCACCCACATCGCTGCGCTCGGCGTGTGGGAGGCGGCCGCCCGCGGCGTGCCCATCCCCGCCGACTACTGGCGCAGGCTCCAGCAGCACTGGGTCGACCAGCAGCAGTTCGACGGCGGCTGGGCCTACGGCCCCCCGCGCGGCACCGGCCGGGCCGCAAGCTACGGCTCCATGACCGCCGCCGGCCTCGCCACGCTCTACGCCTGCTTCGACCGGCTTGAGGCCGAGAAGTTCGTCCGCTGCACCGGCACCCAGGAGTACCAGCCGATTTCGCGCGGGCTCGACTGGGTGTCTCGGCGGTTCAGCGCGGAACAGAACCCCCGCAAGGGCGTGGAGTGGACGTACTACTGGCTGTTCGCGGTGCAGCGCGTGGGGCAGGCCAGCGGCTACAAGTACCTCGGCACCCATGACTGGTACGCCGAGGGCGCCGACGAGCTGCTGTCGTGCCAGAACGCCGACGGAAGCTGGGGCCCCGGCAAGGCGCCGCTGCGCCTGGCGCCGACGGCGTTGGCGCTTCTGTTCCTGGCCGGCGGGCGGCACCCCGTCATCGCCACCAAGCTCGAGTACAGCGGCAAGTGGAACCCCCGCCCGCGCGACCTTGCCAACCTCGCCCGCTGGGCCACCGACACGCTCGAGCGGCCCGTGAGCTGGCAGGTCGTCGGGCGCCGGGCGTCGCTGGAGGACTGGCGCGACGCGCCCCTGCTCTACCTCTCCGGCGCCGGGCCGTGCGAGCTGACCGATGCCCAGGTCGACCGCCTCAGGCAGTTTGCCCTCCGCGGCGGGCTGATCGTCTCCGAGGCCGCCTGCGCCAGCGGCACCTTCACCCTCGACATGCGCCGCCTGTACGCCAGGCTCTTCCCGGACTGGCCGTTCCAACGCCTGCCCGACGACCACCCCATCTACGCCCTGCAATTCGCCCCGAAGGGCCTCGAAGGGCTCTGGGGCGTATCGAACGGGGTGCGCCTTCTGGCGGTGCACTCGGCCCGGGACGTGTCGCTGGGCCTCCAGCTCGGCCCGCGGGCCCCGCACGCGCCGTCGTTCTACCTCATGGCGAACCTCCTGCTCTACGCGACCGACCGCGAGCCGCTGCGGCCGCGGGGGGCGGCGCGATGGCCGACAGCCGGGGAGTTCGAGCCCCGGGCCACCCTGCGCGTGGCACGCGTGAAGCACGAGGGGAACTGCGACCCGGAGCCGATGGCCTGGCCGCGGCTGGCCGCGCTCATGGCGCGGGAGCGCCGCCTCAGGCTGAGCGTCTCGGAGCTGACGCCGGTCGAGCGGCTGGACGCGAACATGTGGCCGATCGCCGCGATGACCGGCACGGAGGCCTTCAGGCTCACGAAGGCGCAGGCGGCGGCGCTGGAGCGCTACTTCGAGGCGGGCGGGACGCTGGTGGTGGACGCGGCCGGCGGGTCGGAGGCCTTCGCCGCGGCCGTGCGAAAGGAGCTGTTTCCGCTGGCGGGGGCCGGCGTCGACGAGCCGATCCCGCACAGGCACCCCATCTACGGCAACCTCCGGCTGGGCGTGATCGGCTACCGCCGGGACTACGCCCGGGCCCTCGGCGACGGTGCCGGCGTCGGACGCCTGCGCGGCGTGCGTGAAGGCGAGCGGTATGCGATCATCTTCAGCCCCGACGACCTGACGGCGGGGCTGGTCGGCGGCCCCGTCTACAGGCTGCGCGGCTACACGCCCGAGGCGGCGACGGCGCTGATGGCGTCGGTCCTGATGAACGCGGCGGGTGTCCGGGCGGAGGAGGCGAAGAGCCCCTGACGCCGGGCGGGGGTCGCCGGCGCGGCAGAGGTCTGGGCGCGGCGGCTACGCCTCGGCGCCGGCGGCGAGCCATTTGCCCGTGGCGGCGAGGAGGCGGCGCTTCATCTGGAGGTTCTGCCGGCGGACGGGGATGAGGTCGAGCACGTCGAACCCGCACGTGTTGAGGATGCGCTCGAGGCTCACACAGCAGGCGGGCGCGCCGCCGCCCCCGCCGCCCGCGACGCACACCCCGACGGCCCGCTTGCCCTTGACCTTCGCCTTGCCCGCCTCGTTCACGCAGGTCCGGCGGAGGCGGTCCAGGAAGGCCCGCAGCGATTCGCCCAAGTCGCCGAAGTACACCGGCGTGGCGAACGCGACGGCATCGGCGGCGGCGAGCTTCGCCACGAGGCCCGCGAAGTCGTCCTCGATCACGCATCGGCCTTCCGTGCGGCAGATGCCCCACCCGGCGCGGTCGCACTGGCGGCAGCGCTCGATGGTCATCTCGGGAAGATAGGCGCGGTCGACGTCGGCGCCGCCGGCGGCGAGGCCATCGGCGAGGGAGTCGGCGGCAATGGCGGTTTGGCCTTCGGGGTTGCGGCTTCCAAGCACGATCACGGCGTTCATAGGGCGGCTCCTTCGTTGTGGCTGACGGCTTCCGGCGAGCCCTGGCCGGGCCGGAGGAGTGTACCGCATCGTCGTGGGGGTCGCCAGCCTCGCCCGCCGCCCCTAACGAAGGAGTGCGGAAAGAAACATCCAAGAAGACCGGGCGGGGGCTTGCCCCTGGCGGCGGCACTTGGATAATGAACAATGTTCAGCGTGTGATTTCAGTTCAGGAGCACATGATGGGCACGAAAGAACGACGGCAGCGCGAGGTGGCCCAGCGTCGCGAGGCGATTCTGACGGCCGCCAAGGATCTGTTCCGCAGGCACGGATACGCCGGCACGACGATGCCGCAGATCGCCGAGGCGTGCGAAGTTGCGCCGGGAACGCTCTACCTCTACTTCCCCAGCAAGGAAGCCCTCTACGTCGAGCTGGTGTTCGAGGGCTACACGCAGCTCGAGGCCAAGCTTCGGGTGGCCGTGGGTGTGCATGAGGCCCCGGCCGCCCAGGCAGCCGCGGTCATCGACACCTTCTTCCAGTTCGCCCAGGACAAGCCGGAGTACTTCGACATCATCTTCTTCATCACGCGTCGCGAGGGCGCGGGCGGCTGGAAGGACAGCTTCCCCGAGGGCCTGGTGAAGCGGCTGTACGAGCGAGAGGCGGCGTGCAAGGGCATCGCGGCGGAGGTCCTCGACCGCGTCTGGACGGATAGGTCTTCCAGAGATAAGGAGCTGGCCCTGGAGGCGGTCTGGAGCATGCTTTCGGGGGTGATCTTCTGCTTCCGCGGCCAGGAACTGTTAGCAGCCGTCGCACAGGAGGCCAAGCAGTTGATACTCACCAACGTCACCAACCAAGGGGCGTAACAGGCGATGTTGCAGCGCAGAGATAGGCAACCGGCCGGTCCGCATGTGATGTGAACAACCTCGAGCAATCGGGCCTGGCTCATGGGAACTGCCCGGCGGCCCCGCCCGGGCCAAGCGGAAAGGACGAAATGATGGCGCGGAAAGGACTCGCAATGATCGTGCTGGCACTGGTTGGCCTGTCCGTGGGCGGGTGCTATCGCACCGGCCCCCGGCCGGAGTTCCAGAGCGCCGACCGCGCGCGGCGCCTGATGGCCATGGCGGGAGAGGAGGCCGCGCAGATCCCCTCGCCGGAGCAGCGCCTGGAGCGGCTGATGAAGATCGCCGACATGCAGATCCGCAACGGCGAGAACGCCGACGCCCGGAGGACGCTGGCGCAGGCCTGGCGGGCGCTGGAAGACGCGGCCGCCGGCGAGCTGGACGAGCACACCCGCCTGGCGGGATGGGTGAGCATCTCGGAGCTGTCGCGCCGCGCGGGCGATCGGACGACGGCGTGGGGGGCCTGCGACGAGGCGACCCGGATGCTGCGGGCGCTCGAGCCGGCGACGCGGCGCTGCGAATACGTTCGGGGCGTGGCGGCGGAGCTGCGGGAGCTTCGCGGGAAGGCGGCTGCCGCCGAGCTGCTCCGACAGGCGGGCGAATGGGCCGTCGGCATCAAGGATCACGGCTACCGGCGCAAGGCGCTGGCGGCCATGGCGTCCGACCTGTTCTTCTGTGACGACTACGCGGGCGGGCGCGCGATGCTCCACGTCGACGACGAGGCGGCCTGGCGCTCGCAGACGCTGGCGTCGCTCGCCCGGGACGCGGTGCCGCAGACGTCGTTCGGCCTGCCGTTGGGGTACAGCCTGTTCTTCGCGGCGGGCAAGAGCAAGTAGCCGCACCGGCACGGCGCGTTCCGGCGACCTGCGCCGCGTGGCAGCGCCATCGGCGTGCGGGCGAAATCGACGGTCGGGCCTTGGCGAGCGGGCCGCGGAGGGGTATCTTCTGGGGTTCATGACCGCGGGAAGCAAGACAGAGCGTGAACTGCGGGTCGTCCGCGACACGGTCGAGAGCATCTGGGTAGCGATCGTCCTGGCGTTCGTGCTGCGGGCGTTCGTCTTCGAGGCGTTCGTCATCCCGACCGGCTCGATGGCGCCGCGGCTGGTCGGGGAGCACTGGGATCTCGTGTGCCCCTGCTGCGGCTGGCGGTACGCCTACGGCCTCCAGTCGCACAGCGGGCAGGCCCTGCCCAGCCGGGGCGACCGGCAGACCGTCGGGGGCATGCCGCGGTGCCCGAACTGCACCTACCCGTTCGGCGAGGCCCGGCGGAGGGAGTACGTCAACGGGGGCGACCGCGTGCTGGTGCTGAAGTACATCTACCGGTTCCGCGATCCGCGCCCGTGGGACGTGGTGGTCTTCAAGAACCCGCAGAACAACCGGGAGAACTACATCAAGCGGCTGATCGGGCTGCCCGGCGAGGCCATCGAGCTGATCAACGGCGACGTGTTCTTCCACCGGGCGGCCGAGGGCCCGTGGCGCATCCGGCGCAAGGAGCGCGAGGAAACCCAACGCGCCATGTGGCAGATCGTGTTCGACAACGACTACCAGCCGGACATGGCGATGGTCGAGGAGTACAACCGCCGGCGCAGCGAGGACGACCGCATCCACCCGCCGGTCTGGCGGGATGAGCCGTCCGGCTGCTGGGCGCACCACGACGGGCGACGGCGGTTTGTCCTCGCCGAGGGCCGGCAGGATGGCGCCCTGGTGTTCGACGCGGAACGCCACGTGTTCGCTCCGCGCTACGGCTACAACTCCGCCCTGCTGTCGCCCGTCGCCCGCACCCGCGAGGCCGACAACGTCTGCGGCGATCTCAGGCTGTCCTTCACGTTCATGCCGGAGGCCCCCACGTCCGCGGCGAACCTGATCCTCTCCGGCCTGCACCACCGCTTCCGGGCAGAGGTTCGCGCCGACGGGCAGGTCAGCCTGTATCACGCGCACCCGGATGCCAACGGCGGGCGGGAGCAGCGCTGGCTGCCTCCCGCGCGGATCGACCCGCTGGAGGTCGGGCGCGGCTACGAATTGGCGCTGGCGCACGCCGACTACCGCGTGACCGTGTGGGTCGACGGCGAGAAGGTGCTCCAGACGAGCGACGCCGAGTATACGCCGGACCCCGGCCGCCTGCGGCAACACCTGCGGGAGATGGAGCAGACGCTGGTGCCCATCGACAGGGATCTCCAGAACCTCGTCGACAGCGGCGCCGACCTGGCGGCCGGCAGCGGCGCCCGGAAGGCGATGGCCCTCCATCGCGATCGTGAGAACGTGCTCGACAGGTACCTGCCGACTCCCCAGGTGCGGATCGAGGTCTCAGGGGGCGGCTGCGATATCTCGCACGTGAGGCTGGTGCGGGACGTGTTCTACACGTATCTGAAGCTCGGTCTGCCGCCGGGGAAGGGCGACCGTGACGTGCAGCTTGAGTACGCCAGGGCGCTCCGCGCGGGGCCGAGGGAAGGCGACGAGGGCTGGGGCGTCACGGGCAACCCCATCGAGCTGGCCAAGCACCCCGACAACCCGGACCTCGACGAGTTCTTCGTCCTGGGCGACAATAGTCCGCAGAGCCTGGACGGTCGGGCGTGGGTTGCGGCGGCTCCGACACTGCGGCTGTGGGAGAAGGGCGGCAAGCTGCGGGGCCGGATGACCGCGCCGATAGAGAGCGGCGCCGAGCCCGTTTACACGCTTGGCACCGTACCGCGATACAATCTGACCGGGCGGGCTCTGTTCGTGTACTGGCCCAGCGGACACCGTGTGCCGGGTCTGCCCGGACTTCCGATTATTCCTAACGTTGGGCGGATGCGGCTGATCCGTTAATGCCGATCCAGGCGTCGAATCTCGCCGGGCACGGGCATGTTATTCACAATCCGGCTTGGCGGCTTCGGGCAGCCCCGGCCTTGGCCCGGGCGGGTTCACCCGGGGGACACCGGCGACGCGGCGGGGTGCCAGAGGGCTGATCGGACGGCGCAATGACAATCTTGGGATGGAGTTACGGCTGCGACGGCGGCTGGGACGGCATCTGCCGGGCTGGACGGCCTGGATGCCAGCCAAGGCCGGTGCCGCACACGGGCCGGCTGCGGGCGATATTGTCCACAGGTTATCCACAGCGGCTCATAAGATACTCGGAATAATCTGAGTGATTCTCCTCAAGGCCAACAACCTTGTCAAGCGATACGGCGGCCGGGCCGTCGTCGACCGGGTCTCTTTCGAGGTCGGGCAGGGCGAGATCGTCGGCCTCCTCGGACGCAACGGGGCCGGAAAGACCACCACTTTCCGCATGACCATCGGGATGATCAGCCCCAACGAGGGCGGCGTGGAGTTCGACGGCGTGGATGTGACGCGGATGCCGATGTACAAGCGTGCCCGGCGCGGGATGGGGTACCTCTCGCAGGAGCCGAGCGTGTTTCAGCGGCTCAGCGTCCGGGGCAACATCGAGGCGATCCTGGAGACGATGACGCTGTCGCGCGCGGACCGCCGGAGCCGCTGCCAGCAGCTCATCGACCAGTTCGGGCTGGGGCATGTCCGGGACCAGCTCGCCCGGACGCTCTCGGGCGGGGAGCGGCGCAAGCTGGAGATCGCCCGGGCCCTCGTGACCAACCCCACGATGATCCTGCTTGACGAGCCGTTCTCCGGCGTCGATCCGATCGCGGTGCAGGACCTTCAGCGCGAGATCAGCGGGCTGAAGGACCGCGGCATCAGCATCCTGCTGACCGACCACAACGTCCGCGAGACGCTCACGGTCACCGATCGATCGTACATCATCGACAACGGCAAGGTGCTCCGCGAGGGCCACCCCAGGGACCTCGTCAAGGACGACCTCGTCCGTCACACCTATCTGGGGCAGACGTTCCGCGGCGATGAGTTCGACGAGCGCTAGCCGATCCGCAGCGTCGCCGTCGCCAGGGCGAGCGGGGGCAGCTTGACCA
>CAZMDT010000022.1:16276-19456 GCA_964564965.1 uncultured Planctomycetaceae bacterium
CCGGCCGCCCGTCACGACGACCTCCTCCAGCGCCTGCGGATGGACGGCGCGCGGCTGCTCGAACGAGTTGGCCGCCTTCGGGCCGCTTCCCGTGAGCAGCTCGGCGTCCTCGAGGCCGGCCACCTGCCCGCCGGCCACGTCCACCGTCACCTCGGCCGGCTCGTCCAGGCTGCGATTCGTCAGGAACACGGTCAGCTTGTCCCCATTGAGGAGGGCGCTGGCGTCGATGCAGCTCACGGGGCCGTGGTGTTTGCTCTCGTATTCCGGGCCGTTCACCATTGTCCGCAGCGACGCCCCGCGCCCGCGCCGGCTGAACATCTGGAACGGGTGGAAGATGGTCTGGACGAGCAGCTCGTCGCCGCGCGTGAGCAGCGGCGCGATGACGTTGGCGATCTGGGCGATGTTGGCGATCTTCACCACGTCGGCATGCCGCAGGAAGCTGTGCAGGAAGCCCGCGACGGCCAGGGCGTCCTCGAGGTTGTAGATCTCCTCCAGCAGGTGCGGGGCGAACTGCCCGCGCCCGTCCCTCTCCATGTTCTTGTACCAGACGTTCCACTCGTCGAAGCACAGGCGGACGGGCTTGGGGCTGCGGCGCTTCGCCTGCACCACGCGGCACACGGCGGCCATCTCCTCGATCTGACGGTCCACCGCGCATCCCACGGCGAGGAACTCCGCCGTCTCGTCCTTGCGGTTGTTGACGTAGCGGTGGAGGCTGACGTAATCGACGAGGTCCCAGCAGTCGTCGAGCACCTCATAGTCCCACGCCATGTAGGTCGGCATCGTCACGCCGCAGGAGCCGCAGACGACCAGCTCGATGGTGGGATCGACGTCCCGCATCATCTTGGCGGCCTGCCGGGCGCAGATGGCGTACTGTCCTGCCGGCACGTGCCCGAGCTGCCACAGACCGTCCATCTCGTTGCCGAGGCACCAGAGGCCGACGCCGTGGGGCTCCGGCGAGCCGTTGGCGGCCCGCAGGTCGGCGTACCGCGTGCCGGCGGGGCGGTTGCAGTACTCCACCCAGTTGCGGGCCTCCTCCGGGGTGCCGGTGCCCAGGTTGACGGTGATCATCGGCGTCCAGCTCATCCGCACGCAGAGGCGCAGAAACTCCTCGGTGCCGAAGGCGTTCGGCTCGCGGCTGTTCCAGGCGAGGTCGAGGACGGCCGGGCGCCCGTCGCGCGGGCCGACGCCGTCGGGCCAGTGGTAGCCGCTGGCGAAGTTCCCCCCCGGCCAGCGCATCGACGTCATGTCCAGCCGCCTTAGCGCCTCCAGCACGTCGGTGCGGAAGCCGTCGGCGTCCGCATGCGGGCTTTCGGGCTGGTAGACGCCTTCGTAGACGGCCCGGCCGAGGTGCTCCAGGAACCCGCCGAAGACCCGCCGGTCAACCTGGCCGATGGCGAACGCCGTATGCAGTGACAGCGTGGTGGGTTTCATGGGCGGCTCCTTCGCTTGGCGGGGCATGAGCTTGCGCGGGCGGGCGGCGGTTTGCAAGCACCGCGTGCGGCCAAGCCGCCGACGGACGAATGCTCGTGTGCAAATCCAGGGGCTTGGGGGTTGCATTCGGGCGGCCGGCGGGTAGGCTTCGGCCCATCGTCTCGTGCCGCCTGCCCGGGCGGCGGGACGTCGGGAGCCGCTCAATGGCAAAGGAACGTGCCGTCATCGTCGGGGCCGGTGGGATCTCCCGTGCCTGGCTGCCGCCCCTGAAGGCGGAGAAGGTGAACGTCGTCGCCGTCGTCGACCTGGACGTCGAGCGGGCCCGCGGGCGGATCGCGCAGTTCGGGCTCGACTGCCCGGCCTCGGCCGACCTGAAGGCAATGCTGAGGAAGACGCGGCCGGATTTCGTCGTGGACCTGACCACGCCCGAGGCGCACTGCGAAGTGACGTGCACGGCCCTTCGCGCCGGGTGCCACGTGATCGGCGAGAAGCCGATGGCATCGAGCCTGGCCGAGGCGCGGCGCATGGTGGCCGCGGCGGAGAAGGCGGGGCGGACGTACATGGTAAGCCAGTCGCGCCGGTGGGACCCGAAGCACGACCGCATCGCGAAGGCGGTGGCGGCCGGGAAGCTCGGAACCGTCACCACGGCCAACTGCGATTTCTACATCGGGGCGCACTTCGGCGGGTTCCGCGCGAAGATGGAAAGCCCGCTGATCCTCGACATGGCGATTCACCACTTTGACCTCGTCCGCATGCTCACCGGGCGCGACGCGGTGGCGGTGTACGCCAGGGAGTTCAACCCGGCCGGCTCGTGGTACGCCGGCGATGCGGCGGCGAGCTGCATCTTCGAGATGACCGACGGCGTGGTGTTCACCTACCGCGGGAGCTGGTGTGCCGAGGGTCACCAGACGAGCTGGCACGGCGACTGGCGGATCATCGGCGAGGAAGGGACGATCTTCTACGCGAACGACGCCGAGCCCACCTGCGAGGTGCCGGCGCGCCGCAAAGGGCTCATCGCGGGCTTCCGCCCGCTGCGCCTGCCCGTTTCCCGCATGAAACACACCGGCATGCACGGCGCGCTGCGCGAGATGCTCGCCTTCCTCCGCACCGGCCGGCAGCCGCAGACCGAATGCCATGACAACATCAAGTCGCTGGCGATGGTGTTCGCCGCGATGGAAAGCTCACGGAAAGGGCGGCGCGTGCCGCTCCGTGCGTGACCGGCGGCGCCGCGCAGACCCGAGAGGAATGCCCATGCCCGAAGAAAAGCCAGGCTACGACGACACTGAGATGATCCCCGGCCAGACGTGGCACGTGCACGACAAGCAGCGTCCGCTGCCGCGCGTGGTCAGCCCCGGCACGGAGAGCAGCCAGGCGGCCGCCGGTTCGCCGCCGTCGGACGCGGTGGTGCTGTTCGACGGGACGGATCTGTCCGCCTGGCAGGGCCGCGGCGGCGCGCCCGCCGGCTGGAAGGTGGAGACAGGCCACATGGAGGTCGTGCCCAAAACGGGCAACATCCACACGAAGTCCGAGTTCGGCGACTGCCAGCTTCACCTGGAATGGGCCGCGCCGGCGCAGGTCTCCGGCGACAGCCAGGGGCGGGGCAACAGCGGCGTGTTCCTCATGGGGCGCTACGAGATTCAGGTGCTCGACAGCTACGACAATCCCACGTATGCCGACGGCAGCGCGGCGGGGGTCTACGGGCAGTATCCGCCGCTGGTCAACGCCTGCCGCAAGCCGGGCGAGTGGCAG
>CAZMDT010000023.1:0-19327 GCA_964564965.1 uncultured Planctomycetaceae bacterium
CCCGGCACCTCGGCCTTGGTCAGCACGTTGAAGGTGAACAGGTCGTCATCCGTATTCGTGTCGATGTAGTCGCCGTAGGTCGCCTGGAGCTGGGCCACCGTCCAGGTGCCCACGTCCACGGCGACATCGCCCAGCACCATCCCCAGGATCGTGTCCGCGGCGGTGTCGCTCGTGTCGGACAGCAGCAGCCTCGCCTTCCCGGCGCCCGTGCCGAGCAGGTAGAGGATGGTCGTGCTGGTCGCGCCGGACTGCCCCGAAGGCGTGCCGTCCGAGCCGCTGAACGGCTGCTCCTCGTGGCGGCGCATCGCGATGTCGAACAGCGCCCCGGGCTCGACGATCACGTCGCCCTGCGTCAGCAGGCCGGAACGCACGTTGCGCGAGGCCCGCACATCGCCCTGTTCGATGTGGATGTCGCCGGTGTAGTCGTCGTTGTCGCCGCCAAACTGAATCTCCATGGCGCTGTTGGTCGGCATGAAGTGCAGGTTGCCGGCCCCGTCCACCCTCGCGGCGAAGCTGCTTCGGAAGGGATTGGTGTTGGGGTCATCATCGCCGCCGTCGATGGTCACGTCGCCCGACTGGATGGTCCAGGTCGCGCCGTCGTTCTTCCCGAGCCCGCCGCCGTCGCGCAGGCGCCCCATCGAGCCGTCCTCGAACGTGACCACGACGTTCGGGTCGCTGAACCGCCGCCCCTGGATCATGCCGCCGTTCTCGACCGTCACGTTCAACTGGGTGTTGGCATAGGTCTGGTTGTCCCTGAAGTCGAGCAGGGCGTTCGCCTTCACCGTCACCAGGTCCGGGTCGCTGCCCGGAAGGACGCCATCGGCTTCCGCGGTCGCCGCCGTCACGCCGTCGCCGATGACCGCCGTGTCGCCCGCGTCCGGCGTGGCGTCACCGGCCCAATTTTCGACGGTGGTCCATTTCGTGTCGGAGCCGCCGCCGTCCCAGTTGATGGTGTCGGCCGAAACGTGCCCTGCCGCCGCCACGACGGCGGCTGCCACAAGCGTCGAAACCAAGATTCTCGTAGTCATTGTCCTTCCTCTCTTCAGGTTCTCACGGTGGTTTCTGCGACGGCGCAGTGCGGCGGCGAGGCCGCCCAGCGCCAGCGGCAGCAGCAGCATGGTCACCGGCTCGGGGATCACCTGCGTGTCCTGAGGGGCGTAGACGGACACCGCCCGGGGATCCTCCAGGCCGTACGCAAACGTGCTGAACGTGTCGCCGGCGCCGTTGTCGTCGAACACGCCGTCGCTGATGATCTTGACCACGCCGCCCTGGACGCTCGAGACGGCGTAGACTTCGCCGTCCGGTCCGATCTCGACGTCCATCACGCCGTGGCTGTTCGTGGTCATGCCCGGCGCTATCCAGTTGAACTTCAGGTCGGTGAACTCGAACGTGACCACGCTGCCGCCGTCGAGCTTCACGCCGTAAATCTCGCCCTTGTTCTGGTCGGGCCAGCCCACCAGCACGATGTCGTCGAGCAGGGCCGCCCCGCCCTCGCTGCTGACCTGCCCGGCATCCTTGTCCAGCACGTGCAGCGTCAGGTTGTCGCTGCCGCGATCGAACAGGCCGAACTGGCGGAAGCGATTGCTGCGAATCTTGCCGGTGCCCAGCCACAGGTCGTCGCCGCTGCCCAGCGCCAGGCCCGCCGTCCCGCCGTTGCTGGTGTCGCCGCTGTCCGCCAACTCCGTCAGTGTCGCTCCGTCCCAGCGGCTCAGGTCCGTGGCGCCGATGCCGGTCCCCGTCCGCGGCTCGTGGTTGGCGTAGACCTCCGTGCCGCTGACGACCTCCACGTCGAGGACGCGGGCGTTGCCGCTGCCGTCGGTCGGCACGTCGAACGAACCGGCCGCGCTGAACGTCCAGACGCCGGCGCTGTGCGTATAGAGCCCCACCCAGTGGTCGAGGTTCTGCCCCTCGTAGCCGACGTACAGATCGGCCGTGGACCGGTCGAACTGCAGGGCGATGGGGACGCCGCCGGGGTTGTCCGAGCCCGTGTTGATGGTGGCAAGGGGGGTCTTGTCGGGGTCGCTGTCGTCGAGGTCGTAGATGCTGACGGTCCCGCCGGTTTCGGAGACGGCAAGGTAGCCTGCCGGGGCCACGCCAGCCGACGACACAACGACCGCTGCCACCAACAGCGCAGTCAAGCACCTAGAGGCCATCGCATTGCCTCCTCTCAGATGAACGGAGTCCCGCGTTGATCTGTCCTCTATTCAAGAACGAGAGCTTCGAGCTGGTGCAGGGACTCAAGAATACCAAGCGCATGATATCATGGACGCAGCCGTTCGTCAAGCGGATTTCGCAGCATCATCGAAAAAAGGCGCGCCCGCTGTCTCGAGGGCGGGACGCCGGCAATGCTGCGATAGTGGGCAACTTCGGCATGTTGGGACTTTTTTGCTCCATGTGCGGAGTTCCTCTTGACGCAAGTGACGGTCATTGGTACGATACTGTTGTTCGACAGATTTCGGAAAACGTTCGAAACAGATCTCCCCTCGCGGTCCCAGGCGTCCGAAAGAACGCATGCATTTGGGAACACGGCGAATGGAAACAGCAAAACAGCCCATCACCGTTACCGAACTGGCGCGGCATATGCGGGTGTCGCCGGCGACGGTCTCCAAGGCCCTGAACGGCCGGGATGACGTCGCCGAGGAAACGCGCCGGCAGATCCTCTCCGAGGCCCGTCGGCTGAACATGACGCTGCCTCCGCGTCGGTCGCGACGTCGTGGGGCACGGAAAGGCTTCGCCCTCGTCAGCTTCGGCCTGCCCTCTCAGGTGGCGTTCGGGCATTACCCGTTCGCCCGGCTGGTCCACGCCATCCAGGCCGAGGTGAGACGGGATGGCGGCGAGCTGCTGCTGGAGCTGGCCGCCGGCGACCGGCCGCACTGCTTCGAGGGCCGCAGCGTCGATGGGGTGATCCTCATCGGCGCCGTCGAGACAGAGGCCCAGGCCCACCTGCTCCGAGAGGTGCCGGTCGTCTGCGCACCGGACCCGGTCACCCAGCCGGGCCTCGACAGCGTCTGCCAGGACAACGCCGGCGGCACCAGGGCCATCACGCGCTATCTCCTTGGCCGCGGCCACCGACGGATCGCCTTCGCTTCGCACACGTGGCGGCGTCCGATGTTCATCGAGCGGGCGGCCGGGTATCACGCGGCCATGTACGATGCGCAACTCCAGCCGATGTTGCTGCGTGAGTCGGCCGGCTGCGAGGACGGGGGCAAGGCAATTGCGAAACACGTTTCCGCATCGGATATTACAGCCGTGGTCGCCGTCAACGACAACCTGGCCGCCGACCTCGTCGGGCGACTGAGCATGTCGGGCCACAAGGTCCCGGAGGAGATCAGCGTGGTCGGGTTCGACCACTGGCCGCAGCGGGGCATCTGGCCGGGGATGCCGCTGACGACGGTGGACGGCAACCTGGACGATGTGGGCCGGCAGGCGGTCGAGCTGCTGCGGTATCGTGTGGAGCACGACGAGGGGGCGGCGCTGCGGGTCACCGTGGCACCGCAGATCGTTGAAGGCAACAGCGTGGCGCCCCCGAGAGACGCTGCGGCCTCGGCGGGCGATGCCATGCACTGAGGAAGGCCCGGCGCGATGAAGTGCCCTTGGAGACGCCATCGCGGCTTCATCCGGCTTGAGCGGCCAGCAATGAGGACGCGCGGTTTCACCTTGATCGAGCTGCTGGTGGTCATCGCGATCATCGCCCTGCTGGTGACGATCCTGATGCCGTCGCTGGACCGGGCGCGGGAGCTGGCGCGGCAGGCGATCTGTGCCGGCAACTCCCACAGCCTGGGCACGGCCCATTATCTCTACAGCGAGGAAGCGAACAGCCAACTGGCCGGGCGCAAGGACCCGGACCTGTGGGGCCCGCCGGACGAGCCCGGGCGGGCCCACAACCAGTTCTCCGCGTGGAAATGGTGGCTCTGGCCGTATGCGGTGGGGGGCGATCCCCCCTACAGCATGATCCTGAAGGCCAAGCAGGCCGAGATCTACCTCTGTCCGTCGCAGGAGGGGGAGCTCAAGAACGAGATTCACAAGCTGATGTATCTGAAGTCGTCCTACGGGCAGAACGCGCGAATCCAGAGCCACCTGCCCGCCGTGGGCGGGGAGCCGAGCGACTGGGACATCGAGCACACCATCCGAAGGATGGACGAGGTGTCCTGCACGGCCTCGACGCACCTGATCAGCGACACCGGCCCGCCGCCCGCCGCTCACCCGAAGTTTCACGCCGACAGCTACTACGCGCACCCGCGGACCAGCTACGCCAGCCCCGGCCCGTACCGTCATTCCGGCGGCGGGCACGTGCTGATGTTCGACGGGCACGCGGAATGGATGCCCGGCGAGCTCGTCTGCCAGCGCCTGGACTTCGGCACGCCGGAGATGGTGCAGGCGAGGCTGGACCTGTTCGACCCCCAGAGGTGATCGTTCGCCCGTGAGCCAGGAAGCCCGTGAGAAGGTATCGCTGACGGTTTCGGCGCCGGTGGCGGCCCGGGCGGACGTGCTGGTCTGCGGCGGCGGGCCGGCGGGCGTCGGCGCGGCGATTGCCGCGGCCGAGCAGGGCGCCCGCACCGTGCTGGTCGAGGCCGCCGAGGCGCTCGGCGGCGCGTGCACCGGCTCGTTGGTGTCCGGCTGGCCCCCCGTGGCGGGTTTCGGCGGCGGGGTGTTCGCCCGCCTGAGGCAGCGCGTGTCGTCGCTGGCTCCGGGCGCCCTCGCGACGCGCGCCGACGGATGGGAAGCCGTCAACCCCGCGTGGTGGCAGATCGCCTGTCTGGAGGCCGTCCTGGCCGCTGGCGCCGACGTGCGCTTCGCCGGCCGTGGCTTCGAGGTGCTGCGAAACGACGCCGGGGCGCTGGCCGGGGCGTTGCTGGCCGGCAAGGGCGGGCCGCGGGCCGTCCGCGCCAAGGTCGTCATCGACGCCACCGGAGACGGCGACATCGCGGTCGCCGCCGGATGCGCCTTCGACCAGGGCGACGGCGACGGGCGCCTCCAGGCCGTCAGCCTCAACTTCCGAATCGCGGGCGTCGAGGAGTCGCGCGTGCCCGCGGCTCACGGCGTTCGTCAGGCCTGGCAGGAGGCGCGCGGGGCGGGGGAGCTGAACCTGCCGGCGCATTCGCCGGCCCATTGCGGCCGGCACGCGCCGGTCGATCCGCCGGGCGTGAGGCGCCTTCAGTGGGACACCTCCGTCGGCGTGGACGGCAGCGATGACGCCGACCGTTCCCGCGGGCTCTGCGAAGGCTGCGCGCGGGTTCGTGAGGTCGCCACGTGGCTCCGTGAGAAGGTTCCGGGCTTTGAGAACTCGGTGCTGACGCAGGTGGCCGCGCAGTTGGGCGTGCGCGAGACACGCCGCATCCGCTGCCGCGACCGCCTGAGCGACGAGGACGTACGGACCGGCCGGAAACGCCACGACGGCATCGCCCGCGGCAGCTTCTACATGGACCTGCACGACGCACAGCCCAAGACACCCGAGTACAAGCAGGCACTGAGCCCCCCGCCCGGCGACTGGTACGAGGTGCCCTACGGCGCGCTGGTGCCGGCGGCGGCCACGGGCCTGCTGGTGGCCGGGCGATGCGTCGGCAGCACGCGCGGCGCGAACGGCTCGCTGAGAGTCCAGCCGACGTGTGCGGCCCTGGGCGAAGCCGCCGGCACGGCCGCAGCGATGGCGGTCGAGGCCGGCTGTCTGCCGCATGAGCTCGACGGCCGGGAGGTTCGCCGGCGCCTCCACCAGCGGGGGGCGGAACTATGAAGACACAGCCGAAAGCCAAAGGCCGCCCCGGGCGCACCGCAGGACCGGGCCCGAGGGGGCTCACGAGGCGCGAGTTTCTGCGGACCGCGGCGGCGGGCGGCGCGGCCCTTGCCGGGGGGGGCGCCCTGCTGGCGTGGATGGATACCGCCTCCGGCGCCGGCGGGGGCGAGGGCCCCAACGTGCTGATGATCAGCGTGGACGATCTCCGCCCCGTCCTGGGCTGCTACGGGTACGCGGGCGCGAAGACGCCGCACATCGACGCCCTGGCGCGGCAGGGCACGGTGTTCCTCCGGGCCTACTGCCAATCGCCGTCGTGCCTGCCCTCGCGCACGAGCCTGCTGACGGGTCTGCGCCCCGACACCACGGGCGTGCGGAACAACCGGGGCGAGCACTTCCGCCGGCGGGTGCCGAACCACGTCACGCTGCCGCAGCATTTCCGGGATGCCGGCGGGCACTGGGCCATGGAGCTTGGCAAGGTCTTCCACGAGCGCGACCCGAAGTCGTGGTCGCAGGAGAAGTGGATCCCCCCGACGGACTACGCCTACCCGATCTACAGGACGCCGAGGGGGCTCGCCGTCCAGAAGCAGCAGAAGCCGCAGCGCAAGCCCGCGGACTGGTGGGGCTACGAGAAGTGGATCCGGGGGCTGTCGTGGGAGGCCCCTGACGTGGCCGACGGGGAGCTGTTCGACGGCATGCTCGCGGACAAGGCCATTGAGCTGCTCAGGCAGCGGCGCGGGGGAAGGTTCTTCCTGGCGGCGGGCTTCTTCCGTCCGCATCTGCCCTTCATCGCTCCCAAGCGGTACTACGACCTGTACCCGCCGTCGAAGCTGTCGCTGCCGGAGAACCTGGACGCTCCGGCCGGTGCCCCCGCGTGGTGCACATACCGGTCGCAGGAGGCACGGTCCTACGTCGACGTGCCCGCGGGCAAGGGCGTGCTGCCGAAGGACAAGCAGCTCGAGCTGCTGCGGGGCTACCTGGCGTCGGTGAGCTACGTTGACGCCCAGGTCGGCCGGGTGCTGAAAACGCTGGACGCCCTCGATCTGCGGGACCGCACGGTCATCGTGCTGTGGGGCGACCACGGGTACCACTTCGGCGAGCACGGCACGTGGAACAAGCAGTCGAACTTCGAGGAGGCCACGCGGTCGACGCTGCTGGTGGCCACGCCGCAGCAGAAGCGGCGCGGCACCGCGGCGGACGGCATCGTGGAGCTGGTGGATGTCTATCCGACGCTGTGCAGCGTGTGCGGCCTCGAGACGCCTCGGGGGCTGGAAGGCGTGAGCTTCGCGCCGCTGCTGGATGATCCGAAGCGGGCGTGGAAGCGTGCGGCCTTCAGCCAGGCCGATCCGAGCGGCCACGATGGCCACACGATCCGGACGGATCGCTACCGGCTGGTGGAGTGGCGCAGGAATGGCGAGATCGAGGCGACGGAGCTGTACGACCGCAAGACAGATCCCGGCGAGAACGTGAACGTCGCGGGGAAGGCGGAGCACGCCGAGGTCCTCGCGGACCTGCGCCGCCGGCTCAAGGCCGGTTGGCGCGGCGAGCTGCCTGCGAACGCATCCTGAAGGTGGAGGCCGGAAATCATGGAACGCGCACGTAAACGGTCCTTCGGCAGAGGGTTCACGCTGATCGAGCTGCTGGTGGTGATCGCGATCATCGCCCTGCTGGTGACGATCCTGATGCCGTCGCTGAACCGCGCGAAGGAGCTGGCCCGGATGGTGATCTGTGCGACCAACCTGCACGAGCTGGGCGTGGCGCTGGGGCTGTACACCCACGAGTCCCGGCTCTGGCTGCCGCGCTATACGTACGGGCAGGACAAGCCGGACCCGCATATCAGCGGGCGGGAGTGGTTTCGCATCTATTACCCGTACATCACGAGCACCAACGTCGGCCGGAATCCGGTGGATGTGGCGAACGCCGTCGGCCAACTCGATTGCCCTTCGACCACGCACAGCGCGTTCGTGGTGGGCGGGCTGCGGGGCGCGGAGAACGTCGATGCCCCCGGGGGATGGGGCGCCACCATCGTGCGCAACTTCGACTACGGCATGTTCCAGACGCTCGCCCGCGGCTACGACAGATCGCAAGCCAACTCCCAGACCCGCGACCGCGACGAGACCCGCCTGGAGAACGTCCGCAGCGACGTGCCGCTGCTGACGGAGATCAACGACTACGACGTCACCAAGCCCCGCTGGAACGGCATCTACAGCTCGATCAAGACGGTCGGGGGCGAGGAGTACCGGCTGAGCCAGCCCCGGATCGTCGGCGGCGACATCCTCGCCGACCCGATCGAGCTGCCCGAGGCCAGCGGGGGGGAGAAGAGCCCAGGCGCGTACCACGACGGGACGGCCAACACCCTCTTCGCCGACCTGAGCGTCCGGCGCGTGGAATACCCGTAGCCGGCGCCCGGCCGCGCGCCGGGCCGTGAAAGGAACACCGAGAGTGAGCGAGAAAACGATGGCGTTCGTGGCGGCTGTGTTGTGCGTTGCACAGACGGCGATGGCTGCCCCGGGCGGGGCGGAGCTGTCGAGGCAGGCGGCGTCCATGGAGACGCTCGACGGCCTGGAGGCCACGGGCGCGGTGAAGATCGTCCCGGACGGCCCCGGCGGGCGGAAGGTCCTTCGTGCCGACGGCGAGCTGAGCCTGCGGATCGATCTGGACAAGCTCGGCATCGACCCGACCGACTACGACCTGCTCAAGATCGAGGTGAAGGCCGAGCGCGGCGCGTTCCTCGCCGCCTCGCTGGAGAACTACCCCGCCGCCGGGCCGATCTGCCACTGGTATTTCCTCGACGGGATGCGCGGGCCCTTCGAGTGGCGGACGATCTGGCTGGACCTTCATCGCCCGGAGGAGCTGAAGCTGCCCGGGGACCGCAAGGGCATGGCCGAGGCCGATGCAACCCTGCGCGGGCTGCAACTGCACGGGAACCTCATGAACACCCGCCGCGAGGGGGAGCCCCCGGGCCAGCACATTTGGATCGGGCGGATTCGTTTCGTCAAGCAGGCCGTCCACCTCGACTGGGACCAGACCAAAGCGCCCTATGAGTGGGGCGAGGGGAAAGACCTGGTCTTCAAGTACCCGCTCACCGTTACCAACACGCTCAACCGGCCCGTTACCGCGCTGCTGCGAACGGTGCCCTTCGAGGTCACCCACGCCCGGGCCGAGCTGGCGGCCGAACGCCTCACCCTCGCCCCCGGCCAGACGCGAACCGTCGAGGCCCGGGTGATTCTGCCGGCCGGCCTGGCCGCCAAGAAGCCGGCGCTCTACTGCGAGCGGTTTGAGGCCCGCGCCTCAGCCGAAGGCATCGAGGACTCGGAGGTAACGATCCTCCGCTCCTCGGACCCGATCCACCTGACCGTCACGGTCCCAATCCTCGAGGAGAAGCTGCGGTTCCCGCTGCTGGGGCGTCGAAAGGGGCTGCCCGATGGCGTTGTCGCCTTCCCGCTGGAAGCGGCGAAGGGGCCCGCGGACGCCGCCACCCCGCAGGACCTGCGCAACGCCGTCGCCGCCGGCGGGTTCGAGATGGCCCGGCACTGGCTCGGGCCGCTCAACTGGGTCCGCGAGCACGGCGGGCAGAAACCGTACGACCGCCCCGTCGACAAGGGACGCTCCGTCATCAACGTCGGCGGGCGATACCTCGCCGGCGTGACGTCGGCCGCCTACCTCTACGACTTCACCGGCCAGAAGAAGTATCTCGAGAAGGCCAGCCAACTGCTCCTCGAGGCGGCCGAGCTGTGGCCCAAGGCCCAGCGCGAATATGAAGCGCGCGAGTTCCGGCTGATGTCGGAGGGGCTGTTCTGCGACAACACGCTGCACCTGGGCTTCAAGATCGCCGGCACCACGCGCCCCCCCTACTACTACGGCGGCACGCGCGGCAACGCCGCTCTGGGCAGCGGCTCCGGCGTGATCAACGCCTTCGACCTCGTGGCCGCCGACCTCGAGCCGAAGGCGCGGCGGAAGATCATCGACGACTTCATCCTGCCGGCCGGCATCCGCACGCGCAACCAGTACATCGGTCCGGGCAACCAGCAGTGCACTGCCGACTACCTCGCGATGTACGCCGGGCTGGCCGCACGCAACTGGCCGCTGGTGAGCTTCGCCTATTCCTCGGAGCACGGGCTGCTGAACAACATCCGCTGGGTCTTCAACGACAAGGGGGTGGCCGTGGAGGCCGTCACCCGCAAGCCCGGCTACCAGGAGTACACCATCACGCCGATCCTCTGGATGCTGGAGCTGCTCTACCACCGCGGCATCGACCACTACGACCTGCCGGCCGTCCGGCGGTTCATCGACCACTTCAAGTACGCCGACTTCGCACGCTTTGTCAAAGAGCGGCGTTTCAGCAAGTAAGGGGATGCGAACAGTGAGCACGAAGACCGCGTTGTTGATGACGGCTTCTGTGTGCCTTGGGCAGGCTGTGGCCGCTGCTGCCGACGGCGGAAACGAGCTGTCGAGGGAGGTGGCGTCCATGGAAAGCCTGGAGCCCCTGGCGGTCCAGGGCGCTGCGGCGGTCGTGGCGGAGGGGCCCGGCGGGCGGAAGGTCCTCCGCGCCGACGGCCAGACCACCGTGCGGATCGACCTGGGCAAGCTCGGCGTCGACCCGCTCCACTGCGACCTGATGAAGCTGGAGGTCAAGGCCGACCGCGCCGCATTCCTGCGCGTGTCGCTCGAGAACTTCCCGACGGCGGGAGACCTGTCGCACTGGTACGTGCTGGACACGGCCCGCGGGGCGTTCGACTGGCGGACGATCTGGGTGGACCTGAACCGCCCGGAGGAGATCAAGGCGGCCGGAACCTACAAGGGCATGGAGAAGGAGGACCCCAACGCCCGCGGCCTGGTGATCACCGGCAATGTCAAGGATCTGAACCGCAAGGCCCAGGGCCCTGGACGGAGCATCTGGCTGGGCCCGGTGCGGCTGGCGAAGAAGGCCGTCGACCTCGACTGGGACCAGCGCGAGGCGCCGTACCGATTCGACGGCAGCGGCAACCTGACGTTCACGTTCCCGCTGCGAGTGACCAACCGGCTGGACCAGCCCGTCACCGCCGTCCTGGAGCTCGAGCCGGTGGACGCCGTGCACGCCGAGGCGCAGCTTTCGAAGACGGAGGTGTCGCTGGCGCCGAAGCAGATGCAGACGGTGCAGGCTTCGCTGACGCTTCCCGCCGCGGCCGTGAGACAGGCGCCGCCGCTGTACTGCGAGCGGTTCGAGGCGCGGGCCTCGGCGAAGGGCATCAAGGACTCGGAGGTCACGATCCTGCGGTCCTCCGATCCCATTCCGCTGTCGGTGACGGTGCCGGTGGCGGAGGAGAAGCTCCGGTTCCCGCTGCTGCCTCGCCGGCGGGACGTGCCGGCCTCGCTGACGGGCATCACGCTCGCCGGCGACGGCAGGCCGCTGACCGACGACCCGCGCGCGGCGGCGCTGCTGCGCGAGGCGGCGGCCACCGGCCCCGACGACCTCGACACCGCCCTCGACGGGCCGCTCGACGTGCGGTGGTCCCACCGCCGGGGCTTCAACTACTGGGGCAACCCGAAGGACGACTGGCATCAGGCCGGGCAGAGGTTCAGGGAGGGGCTGACGGCCTGCGCGTTCCTTTACGACTGCACGGGTGACAAGAAGTACCTCGAGAAGGGCACGGCGATGCTGCTTCGGGCGGCGGAGCGGTTCCCCGGGCGCGTTGAGCAGTGGCGAAAGACCCCCCACGCGCCCATCAGCCACGGCATCTTCGCCCCCAACGTGCTGGCGCTCGGGTGGTCCACCGGCGGGATGCGCCCGCCGTACTCCTGCCAGAGGCACGGGCTGTTCAACGACTTCGACCTGCTGGCGGCCGACATGGATCCCAAGGCACGGGAGAAGATCATCCGCGGCTTCATCCTCCCGGCCGCGATCCAGATGCGGAACCACTACTTCGGCCTGACCAACCAGCAGGACGTGACGAACTACCCGGTGCTCTATGCCGGGCTGGTGGCGCGGAACTGGCCGCTGGTGTCTCATGCCTACGATTCGGAGCATGGTGTCCTGGGACAGATCGAGTGGGGCTTCACGGATACCGGGTTGGCGGGGGAAGTCAACTACCACGCGCCGGCGATCGATCCGCTGCTGTACGGCACGGAACTGCTGCGGCAGATCGGCATCGACCTGTACGACAAGCGTCTTTACGAGATCATTCACAGCGCCGGTGCCCTGGCGGCCGGCAAGCCCTACAACCGGCCGATCGTGGCGTTTCTCGACTCCCAGCGCTTCCCGAAGGACGTCCGCGCCGCCAGCGAGACGAAGACGGACGGCGTGCATCTGAGCACCGGGCTGACGGTGCTGAAATGGGGCAAGCTGGAAGTCGGCATGAACTGGGGCATGCAGCTCCACCGAAGTGCCCCCGACCGCTGCTCGCTGCGCCTCGGCGCCCCAGGGGGGCATCCGCTGCGGGATGTCGGCGGGGGCAACTATTCCCACAGCTCTCTCGGCCAGAGCATGATCATCATCGACGAGGGCCGGCAGAACCCGGTGCCGGCCGAGGTCGTCTCCCACGACGTGACGGGGCCGGTGCAGCATGTTCAGGCCCGCAGCGACAAGCACTTCCCCGGCAGCACGATCACGCGCACGTTTGCCCTGCTGGGCGAGCACGTCGTGGTGCTCGACCGCGTCACCAGCGACAGGCCGCGGACCGTGGACTGGTGCCTGCGGTACAAGGGCGGGGGCCTCACGCACGAGGCGATCGCCGAAGGCCTCAGCGTGGGCATGAAGCCTGTGGCGGGCTCGTTCACGGACAAGCCGAGCGACACGGCCCACGGGACGAACTTCGGGGCGAAGCTGACCTCGAAGGAGCACTACGTTGCCGCCACCGACGAGATGTGGACGCAGCGCCACGGCGCGCTGACGATGGCCGGGGCGAAGGATACGCAGGTGCTGGCCTTCGCCGTGCCGGCGGCGTTTTCGGCCTGGAAGAAGGAGAAGGAAACCGGCGTCCCCGTGCTGATGGTCCGCCGCAGCGGGGTGAAGGAGACGGACTTCGTGGCGGCCTTGTCCGCGGGGGTGAAGAGCGTCGAGCAGAAGCCGGTGCTCAGGGCCGACGGCGGAAAGGCCAACGCCATCGGGGCGCTGCTGACCTTCACCGACGGCAGGGGCTGCCGCGTGATCGCCAGCTTCGAGCCGAAGGGCACGGCGGTCAAGCTCGGCTCGCTGACCACCGAGGCGCCGTTCGCCACCGACTACAAGGACGACTGACCGGGAGACAGTGGCTTGAGCTTCTCCAGCACGTGCTCAAACCTTCCGTGGGAAGACCGGCCCGCCGGCTGCTGCGACATCGTGTGGCGGTACTCGGGGAACCCGGTCATCCGGCGCGACGCCCTGCCGGCAGCGAACAGCATCTTCAATAGCGCGGTGTTGGCCGCCGACGGCGGCTTCGCCGGCGTGTTCCGCATCGACGACCGGCACTTCCGCCACCGGCTGCACACCGGGCGAAGCGACGACGGCATCCACTGGGCGATCGAACCCGAGCCCATCGTGTTTCACGGCGAGAAGCGCCTGCCGGCCACGCACGGCGGCTACGATCCCCGGCTGACCGTCCTGGACGACCGCGTCTACATGACATGGGCCAACGGCTACCACGGCCCGGTCGTGGGGCTGGCATGGACCGACGACCTCGAGCAGTTCACGCTGCTGGAGAACGCGCTGCCGCCAAAGAACCGCAACGGCGTGCTGCTGCCACGCAAGGTCGAGGGCCGCTACGCACTGCTGCATCGGCCGACGGATGACGGGCCTGGCGTCTTCGGCAGCATCTTCTGCAGCCTCAGCCCCGACCTGGTGCACTGGGGGCAGCACCGGCACGTGATGTCGCCGGTGCCGGGCTGGGACGACACCAAGGTCGGTGCCGGCCCGCCGCCCGTGCTGACTGACGACGGCTGGCTGCTGCTGTACCACGGCGTCAAGACGACCTGCAACGGACGGGTGTACCGGATGGGGGCGGCCCTGCTCGAGGCGGACCGGCCCTGGGTCGTCCTGGCCCGGGCCGACTCATACCTGCTGGGGCCGACGGAACCCTACGAGTGCATGGGCGACGTGCCGAACGTCGTGTTTCCCTGCGGCCTGCTGCATGACGAGGACACCGGCCGGCTCGCCATCTACTACGGCGCCGCCGACAGCCACGTGTGCCTCGCCTTCGCCCGGATAGACGAGGTCATTGCGTTCATTGAGGAACACGCCGTCGTGAGCACCTGATCCATGCGCCAGCCCCCGCGGCGACGTGACGTGGACACCCCATGCTTCGAGACGTCGTGAAGCTCTGGTTCGTTGCAGCCGTCGCGGCTGCGACGCTGCTTGCGCCGCTGCCGGCCAGCGCCGTGGACGACGCTGATCGATCCCCGAGGCCCACCTTCGACTACATCTGCTGGGATGCGCACCGGTTCTCACGCACCGCGGCGGACGACGACCGCGACTTCCGCTGGCTGGCTGACCTGGGCTTCACCCACACGCTCGTCGGCGCGCCGCTCGGGCCCCGTGTCGAGGGCAAGCTGGACCGCCTGTCGGCCATGCTCGCCGCGGCGGCGAAGCACGGGGTCTACGTCGGGTTCAGGATGAGCTTCGAGCGCGACACCGCCAGGTTCGCCGAGGCGCTGGGCCTGACCCCGCAGCAGATGATCGAGCGGGGCATACTGCTGTCGCGCAAGCAGGGCAAGTACCCGCAGTACAGCCCCATGCACCCGGACGTGATCGCGCATTACGCCGACGCCTTCACCCGGGCGGTCGACCAGGCATTGGCGCACGACCCCGGCCGGCGTCTGCGGATGTTCCTGATCGGTACGGAGATGGGCTGGCCGCTGCCCAAGACGGTCGACCAGGCCTACCCCAAGGCTCTGGAGCACATCTACGCCGCCGCTCGCGAGGACGGCGTGCTGGCGGAGGGACAGACGCCGCCGCAGCCCGGCGATCTCAGTCATTGGTGGACCGGTGCCTACACGCACGGCCGCGACTGGCGCCTGCGCAAGGCGATCGAGGACCGCATCCTCCAGCGCATCGACAACGCGCAGTTCTGGGTCGATCCGGTCTGGGCGGTGAAGATCGTCCATGGGTTCGGGGGGGACTGGTCGTACATTGGCGACGACCCGATACACATCGCCGACGCGGTGGTGCGGCTGGTGGCGGTGACGCGTCCGGCGCCGGCGGCCCACAGCACGCAGTTGATCCGCGGCGCCACGCACGACAACATCCTCACGGCGAACTTCCTGGCCGTATGCGTGGGCGCCGGCAAGCTCTATCACTGGGGCGTGCATACCTTCGAGCCCGGGCATCTCAGTAACCCGTTCTATCGCTATGACGGGCCCAGGACAGAAGCGGCCAAAGCGGAGCGAACGCGGCAGATCCTGAACACACGCCGGGTCAAGGAGCCCGCCCTCCGTTCGACCGGCCGCTTCCTGAAGCACTACGGAGGCATGCTGGCGACGTGGCAGCCCGCCTCGCCCCGCATCGCCCTGGTGGCGGGCGTGTATGGCAACAAGGACCTCGTGCCGGCGCTGATTCGCGCCAACCTGCCGTTCGACATCCTCCGCTCCCGGGAGGACCGCGAGAAGCTGCTGCCGCGGTACCGGTTCGCCATGGTCTGCGGGACGCGCGAACACGACTTCGTGTACCCGCTGCTGCAGAAGGTCGAACAGGGCGGCGGAATGGTCTTCGTGCCGGACGGCTTCGAGTATCCCGACGGCGCGCCGGCGCTGAAGCGGCCGGTAACGTGGGACCCCACCGAGGACGACCCGCGCGCGCTGCGGCAACTGCTGGTCGGGCACGGGTTCAGGGCGTACTTCGACACCGACTCACGCGGCGTGGTGGCGCGCCCGTACGTCCACGAGAAGCAGCCCGTGCTGTTCGTCGTCAATGACCGGCGCGACGAGGCGGGCACGGGCCTGGCCAATGAGGTCACCTGCGTTGTTCGGGACAAAACGGCGGGGCTGCGGGTGATCGACGTCGATACCGGGCAGGACGTGGCGCTTCGGCCCGATCCGGAGGGCTACCGGTTCAGCGATACTGTCGGCCCGGCGTGGTACAAGCTGTACGCGGCGATCCCGCCGGGGAAGAAATGGACCGGTCCCGGGCCGCTGCCTGCCGGGCCGGACGTGATGAAGCTGACCGCCGCGCGCGGGGCTGACGGCGTCCGACTGACCTGGAAGCTGCCCTTCGACGATTGGGCCGGCTGCGACGTTCAGCGGTACCGCATCCACCGCGCCGAGGCCGACGGCGTCTTCCGGCAGATTGCCGAGGTGGCAGGGCGCGTCATGGACGGCGGCGGCGGCATCGTCACTGAGTATCTCGACACCGCGGCGCCGGCCAAGCGGTGCCGCTACCGCGTGCAGACCGTTACGCCGCTGCGACGCCCTGGCGCCCTCTCGCAGCCGGCGACCGTCGATTAGCCCGTTCGACCGCATCGAGTGCCTCGTAAGGAGCCCCTCATGCTCGATCACCTTGCCCGTCCTTGCCGCCTGCTGATCGCCCTTGCCGTGTGCGGGCTGTCGCCAGCCTTCGCCCGGGCGGATGACAACGCCGGGCGGCTGCCCAAGCCGGACTTCGACTACATCTGCTGGGACGCCCACCGTTACTCCCAGACGCTGGAGGACGCCGTCCGCGACGCCCGCTACCTGAAGGACCTGGGCTTCACGCATTCGTTCTTCGGCCGCATCCTCCAGCCCGGATTCCACGGCCACAAGAAGGACGCGATCTTCGTCAAGGCGTTCAACGAGGTCGGCCTGCTGGGCGGGATCAAGCCGACGCTCGACCGCCGCGGCAGCCGCGTGGCCATGATCACCGGCGTGGAAAAGCCCAAGCTGATGGAGATGGGCGCCGTGCTGACGCGCAAGGACGGCAGCGGCGGCGGGATGAACGTCATCCATCCGTTCATCCTCGAGAAGTACCCCCGGTACTTCGCCGACTACACAGCCCAACTGGCGAAGGACGACCCCCGCGGCGTGCTGCGGCTGTTCCTGATGGGCACCGAGATCCACTGGTACCTGCCGGAGAAGGAGGCGTACGAGTACAACCGGGTCGGCGTGCAGGCGATCCTCGACGCAGCGGCCGCTGACGCCGTCGTCGCCAAAGGCGCCCCGTACGATCCCGACGATCCGGAGCTTCAGTACTGGTGGAACGGCCCGTACCAGAAGGGCAAGTGCTGGCGTCTTCGCAAGGCCACCGAGGACGCGATCCTGAAGGTCGTGCCGGATGCCGACTTCATGGTCGATCCGCTCTACGCCGTCAAGATCGTCAACGGCTTCGGCGGCACGTGGATCTACATCGACAACGACCCGAAGCGGATCGGGGCCGCCGTCGGGCCGCTGAAGGCCATGTGCTGGCCCGCGCCGGCCTGCGTCAGCACGCAGCTCATCCGCGGCGGCTGGCACGACTGCGTGATGGAGGCCAACCTGCTCGCCCTGTGCATGGGCGTCGACAAGCTCTACCACTGGGGCGTTCACCTGTTCGAGCCCGGGGCGAACGCGGACTACCAGTTGAGGCGCGAGGCCAACAAGGTCGCCGAAAACAAGCAACTGACGGGCAAGGCCAAGAATGAGTTCGTTCAGGCCTACGTGAACGATCCGGCCCGCCGGAAGGAGATCGAGGACGCGCTGCTCCGCAAGCGAACCTTCTGCGAGCCGGCGATCCGCTCGACCGGGCGCCTGCTGCGGTACCGCGGGGCGCTGCTGCGGGACATGAAGCCCGCCGGGCCGCGCGTCGCCGTGGTGGGGCTGGACTACGCCCATCGCCTGGGCAACGGCCCCGGGCTGATCCTCATGGCGAGCAACATCCCCTACGAGTGCCTCTACCGCCGGGAGCACGTCCGCAAGCACCTGAAGGACTACTCGCACGCGATTCTCGCCCGCGGGTACCTGTTCCCCGATGTCGTCGAGGCGATTCAGGCCTTCGAGCAGGCGGGGGGGAAGATCATCGTCATCGATACCGACGCGAAGGACGTGCGCCCGGTGCCGAAGCTCAGCAGCCCGATCATGTGGACGCCGTTCGGGCGGGACGAACGGATTTCCGGCGCCCACGTGGAGGGCATGGGCGGTTTCAAGCTCAAGATCTCGCGCCTGGACAGCCAGGAGGCCGACGCGCTGCTCCAGGCGAAGGGCAAGGTCATCCGCGAGCTTCTGGCGGACAGCGGGTTCAAGGCCTACGTGGACAGTCTCGGCCCCGCGCTGGTCGTTCGCACCTACGAGCACAAAGGCACAAAGCTGCTGTTCGCCGTCAATGACAGGCGCGTGGTCTCGGAAGATAACCGGCGTGCCGAGGCCGAGGACGCGGAGGACGGCGACGGCGGGGGTGGACCTCGCAAGCGCCAGGTCGCGGCGAAGGGGGTTGCGAATGAGGTGCACCTTGTCATCCACGACCCGCGGCCGGATCTGCGCGCCATCAACATCGATACCGGCGAGCCCGTGAAGATGACGCGGGAGAAGGACGGCTGGCACGTTCGCGACACCATCGAGCCGGCGTGGTACCGGCTGTACGCGATCCTCGGCGAAGGCGAGACCTGGCAGGGGCACGGTCCGCTTCCGGCGGGGCCCGGCATCAGGGACCTCAGCGCCGAGCGGAAGGCTGGCGGTGTGCACCTGTCGTGGAAGCTGCCCTTCGACGACTGGGTCGGATGCGACGTGCAGTGGTACCGCCTCTACCGAGCGGCCCCCGGCGGCAAGCCCGACCTGCTGGCGGAGGTGTACGCGCGCGAACTCCAGGGGCCGGGCGGCCTCGTCACGTCATACGCGGACACCACCGCCAAGCCCGACGGCGCCTACCGGTACCAGGTGCAGGCCGTGACGCCGTTGCGGCGCCCCGGGCCGCTGTCCGAGGCGGCAGCGGTCGGGCCGACGCCTTCGCCGGCGAAGCCAACGGAATGAGCCTCCGGGCGATCTTCAGGCCGTGAATGCCGAGCGGCCGCGGCGTGGTGGCGGCCGTCGAGCCGATGGACGTGGTCGAGCCGGCGAAGTGCATGCCCACCGTCCTGCCTGACGGCCGGAAGCTCGGGCAGATTGAGGCGGAGCAGCCGGGCACGACGTGCGGCGAGTTCAGGCGGGGGATCCTGGGGGAGATCGCCCCCTGCCTGCGCGTGCCCATCAACGTTGTCGTGGGCGATCATCGCCACGCTCTGCGACCTCAGTCGTCTCAAGCACCGCCGGGCTTCCCAAGGGCTTACGCACTTGGCGTTGAAGCCGCTCATCACCGGGAGGTCGTGGGGGACGCCGCGCTACCGGAACCGGGCCGATGCTCCTCTGGCAGGGGTAGGGAAGCACTTGCCGAGCTCGGAAATCCTGGTAACATCCCCCGGCAAGCCCGCGACGGCTGTGGGCACGAGGTCGGTTGGGAATCTGAGTTGCGAACCGCGCGACAGGCGAGAGCTTTCAGTGGGCCATTGTGCGGGGCGGAGCCCGGCCGCACGAGGGAGCCATGACCACTGTGACAGACGCCAAGAGAGAGTTCCCCTTCAAGAGGCTCCTCAGCTTCCTTGGCCCGGGCTTCCTCGTCACGGTCGGATTCATTGACCCCGGGAACTGGGCAACGAACATCGAGGGCGGATCGAAGTTCGGCTATGAGCTTCTCTGGGTCATCACGCTCAGCACGGTCATGCTGATCGTGAT
>CAZMDT010000024.1:0-1411 GCA_964564965.1 uncultured Planctomycetaceae bacterium
AGCGGGCCACGACCGGATAGTCACCTCAGAGACTCGGGTCTTGCCGTCCTCCGTGGACAGGCACAGCGACACGAGCAGCGGCTCTAGGTCCGCCAGCCCGTGCATGCGGGTCAGCTTGCCATCCTGGTACTCGTAGCAAGCCGTGCGGGCGTTGTCGTATTCGACCGACGCCTCGCCGGTGGTCTCCCGCAGCAGGTACGTCGTCCCCCCAACGTGTACCTTCTCCTCGATCGGGGTGATGTCGTCGAACCGTATCTCGTTCGTCGTTTTCATTGTTTTCGCTCCTGTTCTAGTTAATCAGTCCCTAACAACGTCGGTCAGGTCGGTCAGGGAGCGGCCCTCCCTGAGCATGACCGACAGGAGCCTGAGGGTGGAGAGGATGCCGTCGCCGGTGGTGTTGTGGTCGAGGAAGAGGACGTGGCCGGATTGCTCGCCGCCCAAATTGAGCCTGCGGGCGCGCATGGCCTCGACGACGTAGCCCTTGCCGAGGCGGGGCTCGAAAACGACGACGGCACCGTGCTCGCGGGCGACCGTGGCGGTGTCGTCGGTGGAGCAGTTATCGAAGACGTAGATATCGGCCCCCTCGAGCTGCGCGCGAAAGTCGTCGACGACCTTGGCGACGGTGGCGGCCTCGTTGTGGCACGGAATCAGCAGCGCAATCCGGGGCTGGGGGTCCATGGCGGCAGATATGGTAGCCCCCCGCGCGGGCAGTGCCAAGCGCCCAGCGCGGCGGCGCGGGCGGCTACTCCGGCGGCGCCAGGCCGCGCGGCAGGGCTTCCGGCTTCACCGCCGGTGCCTTCGCGAACGGGTTATACAGCGGGTCGCCGATGAGCGTCATCCGCCAGCTCGCCGACGGCACCGTCCGCCACCAGCACTCGGCCAGCGTGTACCGGCCGGTCATCAGGAGGGGAAAGAACTCCTCGGGCAGCGGGAAGGCCTGGAGGTAGGGCTCGTTGACGGGCCCGGCCGTCGCGGCGACGCCGGCGCGGATCATCTGGGCGCACCATTCGCGGGTGTGGGGGTTTCGGAGGTTTTTGGCCTCGGCGCTGGCGATGTGCCACCCGACGGCGCCGCGTCGCCATGTGAAGGCCGGCACGTACTTCGCGAGGCTGTACCAGCCGACGTACAGGGCGGCGTCGGGGCACGAGCCGGGGGGGAACAGCTCCTTCCGCTCGTCCAGCTTCAGGGCGATGGTGCCGGCGTCGGCGTGCTTGCGGACGAACACGCCCAGGGCCGTCAGGTGGGCGTCGTACCATTCGTACTTCTTGCCGAGGTCGATGTAGAACGTTCCGGCCAGCCCCGTCTGCTCGACGGCGAGGGAGTCCTTGATGATCCGGCGGGCGTCCTCGGGTGACGGGCCGTCGATGCGTGCGGCCATCGAGGTCCTGGAGCGGACGGGCTTCCACATGTC
>CAZMDT010000024.1:1421-18974 GCA_964564965.1 uncultured Planctomycetaceae bacterium
CGATGCGTGCGGCCATCAGCGTCGTCGGGAGCCCGGCCGCCTCGGCGCGGGCCGCCTGCCGCCAGTGCAGCGTGTTGGGCTTCCTGCCGAGCGGCTCGTAGTCGCCCCACCACAGCAGCGCCAGCTCGCTGTCGACGGCGGCGTCGGCGTAGCCGAAGGTCTTGAGCGCCTTCGCCTCGCGTTCGGCCAGGGCGGCCAGGCCGGCCGCGCCGTGGACGGCCTGGAAGCCGTCGGCAACGACCTTGACCGACTCGGCGGTCAGCGGCCCGTCGGCGCGGCGGGCCATGCCCTGCGCGACGGCATCGAGCCGGCGGCTCAGGTCCGCCGGGTCCGGGGCGCCGGGCGGGCGGTATTGCTGAACGAACGCCGCCAGGCCCTTCAGCCCCGAAACGTCCTGCACGACGGCCATGAGCTGGCGCCACGCGATCCGCCGCTGCCCCGCGTCCTTCAGCGCCGCCACGTCGCCCTGCTTGGTGCGGAGGAGAAGCTGGAGCTTCCGCGTGCCCTCGGCCAGCGCCGCCGGCGTCTCGGGCGGCTCGGGCATCGCGGCGAAGAGCTTCTCCAGCGGCGCCAGGTCGTCGGTCTTCGGCTCGGGGAACTCCCCGGCGACGGTGGCGAGCAGCGCGTGGTCCACGGCGAGGCGCCGCAGCGCCGCCTTCTCGGCAGCGGCGTAGAAGGCGGCCAGCTCCTTCGCCCGCGAGCCCGCCTCGCCCCCGACGCGGACCGGCACGCCCCACATCAGCGCCAGCGCGCGGATACGCGGCTTGAGCTTCCGCGCGACCAGCGCCTCGCGGATCGGATCGCGCAGCTCCGGGGCGTACTTGTCCCGGGGGATCTCGTATCGCGTGGTCGTCTTGACCGCGATGAGGTTCTCCTCGGGAATGTCGCGGAGCTCCATGTAGAGTTGCGCGAGGTCGAGGGAATCGCGGCTGAGGGCGTTGGCGACAACGGCGACCTCCTTCGGCTCGAGGGCGGCGGCCACGTCCGCCGCGGCGAGCACGACAAGCAGGCAGGTTATTGGTGTTCGGAGGCTCACGTCAGCTCCCCGGGGGGCGCCGCGTCCGTTCGGCCAAACGCGTCCGTGCCGGAGTTGTGTCATAGTATTCACACGCGATCGCGGGAAACAAAGCCCAAAGCCCGCGGGCATCGGCTATACTCGGACGGCGCCCGGGAAGGAGCCGCGGACCATGCGCAGAGTTGCCGTTCTGCTGCCGCTGCTGGCGGCGTGCGGGGGCTGCCCCGTCTGGCAAAGCCAGGACGTCCCCGTGGAGGCCACCCGCGAGACCGACCCGACCACCGGCTACACGTACCGTCAGTACGTGCCGTCGACCTACACGTCGTCGCGCGACTGGCCGCTGGTGGTGACGCTGCACGGCACGGTGCCTTACGACACGTCGCGCCGGCAGATCGACGAGTGGAAGCGGCTGGCGGAGGACAAGCAGTTCATCGTGGTGGCGCCCGACCTGCGGAGCACGCAGGGCCTCCTGCCGGTCATCGACAGGCTCTGGTTCGCCGACCTCGAGCGCGACGAGGAGGCGATCATCGCGGTCATCGAGGACGTCTGCCGGAAGTACCGCGTGGACCGCAGCTCGGTCCTGCTGCACGCCTTCTCCGCCGGGGGCTATCCGCTGCTGTGGACCGGCCTGCGGCACCCCGAACGGTTCAGCATGATCATCGGGCGCGGCATCAACGCCCGCATGGAGATGCTCGAGCGGATCAAGCTCAGCGACGCCGCGCGGAAGCTGCCCATCGTGCTCATGTGGGGCAAGGACGACTGGGTGGGGATTCAAAAGCAGTCGTGGATGGCCTACACCTACCTGCGCGAGCGCGGGTTCGACCAGGGCAGGCAGCTCGAGTTCCGCGGCGGGCATGTCCGCCGCCCTGATCTCGCCTACGAGCTGTGGCGCGAGCACCTGCCGGAACGCCACCGGCGGTAGGCGGCCGGGGGCGTCAGTCGGCGTCGTCCTGCCTGGGCGGGGGCACGTCGTCGCGGGCGATCCGCCGGAAGACCAGCTCGGCCGGCTTGTCGTCGCGGTCCAGGCGGTACAGCAGCGACAGGCGCAGCCAGCCGGCGTCGACCGTCCGCTTCTTCCCCTCGGCCGTGGTGATTTCCTTCTTCGGCGGGAGCTTGGCGCACACGATGAGCCGCGCGCGGTCCCACCGCTCGCCCTCAGGCAGCTTCATCGCCGGCTCCTCCAGGCGGTCGAGGAGGTCCGTGTCCTTGAACTGCCCCGCGCCGCTGGGGCGCCGCTCCGTCATCGGCAGCGGCTTGCCCTTCTCGTCGAGCAGGCCGCTCACCCACGCCGCCAGCGGGTAGTAGCTCTTGTGCCGGGCGCTCACCAGGCGGAAGTGCGTCCCCGGCAGCCGCCAGACGTCGCCATCGTCCCGTGCCGACGCGCTCACCCGCACCTCGAGGCGGTACAGCGTTCCGCCCTCGCCGGCCGTGTCGGCGACGATCGGATGCGCCGCCGCGGCCTGCTTGAAGGCGGGCGTATCCCGCCCGATGGGCGTTGCCGTTTCGACCTTGATGGATCCGGGCACGGTGCCCACGCGCCCGTTCCGGTCGGCGGTGTTCCGCCGGCAGTAGGCATCGAGCAGCAGGCCGCGGTTGTACTCGGCGAAGTCGCGCTCCTGACCGAGCGCCCCGCCGGAGAGCACGCCGACGAGGCCGAGGGTGAACTCGTCGGGGTAGAACGGGGCGAGGGCGTCCTTGCGATGGAGGGACTCATCGAACGGCTCGTAGCCGAGGATGGTCCGGGGCACCGGGAGGAGCTGGAGGGCGATCATGAAGACGCCGGTGAGCACCATGCCGCTGAAGAGCCCGAGCACGCCGGCGATAGCCCGCCCGATCCACACGCTGGTGAGATCGTTGCCGAGCAGAACGTTGCCCCGGATGCCATAGTCCGCCGCGAACCGCAGCCCCAGCAGCGGCAGCACGAACAGGGCGATCAGCGCGATCGCGTCGGCGTAGGGCGGCTGCGTCTCGTACAGCGCCGCCGCCAGCGGCTCGTAGTAGCCGAAGGCAATCGCCGCGCACAGCGCCGTCAGAATCGCCATGATCAGCGCGCTGAACATGCCCTGGATGGCCTGGAAGAACGCCATCGCCAGCACCAGCACGGCGGCGGCAATGATGATCAGCATCCCATGCTCCTCGGGCGCGTCAGTTCCGCTTCGCGCCCTGCGAGACGCGGATGACCTCCTGGATGCTCGTGTCCCCGCGGATCACCTTCTGCAGGGCGCGCTCCTGGAGGTAGAGCATCCGGTTCTTGCGGGCCTCGGCCTTGATCTGCGAGACCGTGGCGCCCGAGAGCACCAGTTGCCGCAGATCCTCCGTGACCTCGAGCAGCTCGAAGGCGGCGGTCCGCCCGACGTACCCGCTGCCCTGGCACGCGGGGCAGACGACGGGCTTGCCCTTCTCGTCGGTCAGCGGCTTGGTCGGCGGGCGGTAGAACCGGTCGATCTTCTGCGACTTCAGGTTCGCCTTCGCCAGAAGCTGGGCGTCGGGGCGGTAGGCCTCGCGGCAGCCGATGCACAACTTCCGCAGCAGCACCTGGCACAGGACGGCCCGGAGGTGCTTCAGGGCGTCGGCGGCGTCGCCGGTGGTTTTCACCCACTTCGCCAGGGCGGTGAACGCGTCGGGCGCCGGCACGGCGAGCAGGAGGTTCTTCTGTCCGGCGGCCTGGCAGATGATCTGCGCGGTCCGGGCGTCGGGGCACTGGTCGAGCATCATCACGTCGGGGTCGCGCCGCAGGGCGGAGGCGAGCGCGTCGGGCAGCTTCGCGTCGTCGGCGTAGACGTTCTGCGTGATGTTCTCCAGGTCGACCTCGGGGCGGCGCTCCAGCGTCATCAGCAGTTGCGTGAAGGCGTCGTGCTCACGCATCAGCGAGTACAGCGTGCTCGTGACGCCGCTCCTCGGCGGGCCGGAGACGATCAGCAGCCCGGCCTGCCCGCGCAGCAGCTCGCGCAGGCGGCTGAGGGCGTCGGTCTCCATGCCCAGCTCCTCGAGCTTCGTCCGCACCGCCTCCTGGGCCACCCGGAACTGCATCCGCTGCCCGTGCGTCGTGCCGGCGCAGGTGAGCTCGAGGTCCACCACCTTGTCGCCGAGCCCGACCTCCATGTGCCCCTGCTGGGGGCGGCGGCGGTCCTCCACGCTCATGCCCCCGTGCTTCTTGATGAACTGGATCACCCGCTCGCTGTCGGCCAGGCTCAGCCCCCCTCGCTCGCCGGCCACGCCGTCGATGACGAGCACCAGGCGGGCCCCGCTCGGCCCGGGCGCCAGCTCGGCCTGGCTGGCGCGACGCCAGACGATGTCGTGCAGCAGCCCCTGCGCGAGGTTGTAGGCGCTCACCTCCTCCGGCGAGGCGTCCGCGGAGTCGGGCGGGAGGACGATACGGCTGTTGCTGGCGTAGAGCTTGATCTCGGCGAGCACCTGGACCGGGGCGGGCCCCCTTCGGCTGAACAGGCCGCCGAGGTGCTGGGCGGTGAGGACCTTTCCTTCGTCGGGGACGCGGCTGTTGCGGAACAGGACGTAGGTCAGGAGCGTCCCGCCGGCGAGCGCCAGGTAGAGCAGCAGCCCCACGAGGTAGTGCCCCACCACCAGCCAGAGCAGCACCCCGAGCGCCCCGCCCCCGAGCGTCGCGCCGCTCCAGACCGTCTGGCTCAGGTGCAGGCGGTACGCGTCCTTGTTCACCCACGGCATCGCCAGCAGCCATGGCGCGATGAACACGAGCATGAAGATGATCTTCGTCAGCGAGATGTACCCGCCCACCTCGCCGGCTGCCGCCAGAATCTCTGCCATCAGCCGCTCCGTGTCAGCACCCCCGGCCGGGGCGCCCGCGACCGCTGTCGCGCGGCAGCCAGGCGCCGGCGTATGCTACGCGGCGGCGCCGCGGTTATGCAACCCCGAAGGGCGCCGCCCCCGACGGGGGCCGCAGATTGCGCCGATGTCGCGGAGCCGCACCGGCCCCCCGGGCCGGGCCTACTTGAAGCCTTCGACCCCGCGAACGGTGTACTTCTCGATCGCCCGGGCGAGATCGACGCCGTTGATGTTCGCCAGTGTGCACAGCCAGGCCAGCACGTCGGCGAATTCCTCCTCCTTGTTCCGCTGGTTCGCCCCGGCCAGCGCCGAGGCCAGCTCGCCCACCTCCTCCACGAACCACATGAACGTCCCGGGCGTGCCCCGTTCGCTGTCGCGGGCGTAGTACTTGTCGCGAATGAAGCTCTGGAAGTCCTCGATGGTCACGGCCGTCTCCGATCCCGGCGCCGAGGCGCCGCTGTGGCCGGGCGAGTGTAGAGCGCAGCCGCCAACGATGGAATGGCCAGGCCGCCCCCGCCGCGGCACCGCACGCCTCAGCCCGCCAGCGCCTGCTCGATCTTCTTCAGAATCCGCGATGCCCGCGAGTCGTCCGGTTCGAGCGTCAGCGCCTTTTCGGCGGCCGACTTCGCGCTCAGCAGCGTTTCGCGGCTCTTCTCGGCCTGGCCGAGGTAGTAACGGGCGATGGCCACGTACGTCCACGCCTCGGCGGACTTCGGCTGGACGAGCGCCATCCGCTCCGCCGCCTCCGCCGCCTCGGCGTAGCGACGCAGGTTGATGTAGAGGCTGGCCATCGACTTGTAGGCGCTGGCCTCGTAGGGGTCGATGTGGACGACCTGCTCGAGGTACTCCAGGGCGCGTTCGGCCTGGCTCGGCTGGGTGCGGTACAGCTCGGCGATCTGGCGGGCGTACTGCGGGTCCTTCATGGTGCGGCGGTGGAGCTCGATGAGGTTGGGCAGGGCCTTGTCCGGCTGTCCGAGCTGAGTGTAGAGCTTGGCCAGCTCGCTGTAGCTGAAGTCGTCGAGGGGCTTGCGCTGCTTCAGGACCTCCAGGGCCTCGATCGCCTCCAGCCAGCGCCGCGTCGCCAGGTAGCCCCGGGCCAGAATCGCCGGCGCCGTCCGCGACGCGCGGTCCAGCTCGTCGAGCTTCTTCGCCCAGGTGATCGCCTCCTCGTGCCGGTTGCGCGACAGCAGCACCGTCGCCAGAACGGACATCGCCCGCGTGTTCGTGCCGTCGAGCTTGAGCGCCTCCCGCGCGGCGGCCTCCGCCTGGCTCAGCCGGCCGCTGTAGAAGCTCGCCACCGCCAGGTCCGCGTGGGCCGACGCGTCGCTCGGGCGGGCCCTGACGGCCGCCGAAGCGCTCGCCAGCGTCGGCCAGCTCTCCGATGGGAAGCCCCAACGCTCGATCTCCTTCTTCGCCCACGCGCCGAAGCCCTTGTCGAACTCCTCCTCGGTGGTGCCGAGGACCGTGCGGAACACCTCGGCCTGGGACAGCCCGTCGCGGAAGCCCTCCAGCATGCGGATGACCGCGGGGTACTTCCGCGTGGCGATGATGTACTCCAGGAGCCACTCGGACTGCGCGTAGGCCAGCGACCGATCGCCCAGCCGCTTCGGGCGGATGAAGCCCCAGTTCAGCTCGCGGATGGGAAACAGCCTCCCCTGGCGCGTGGCGATCACCAGCGCCTGAACCGCGTCGTAGTTCCGCCGGTCGGGCTGCTCCCAGACGGCGCACGCCTCGGTGAACCAGTGGGGGATGCGGTTTCGGGTGGCCGACAGCGTCACCGTGTGGGTGAACTCGTGGCGGATGACCGTCGCCCAGTTGTACGTGCCGAACCCGCCCCGCTCCCGGTCGGGCGCGGCCAGCACGATCACGCGCCCGGTGCACGCCCCCACCGTGCCGATCCAGCCCTTGCCGGTGATCCGCACGGAGAAGTCGCCGTGCGTGGGGAAGATCTCGATGAGCGTCCTGACGGGCGGCTCGTGGTCGAAATCGCCGCAGACCTCGCGGAAGACCTGCTCGGCGTACTCGGCGACCTGGTCGAGCAGGACGGCGTCGTGCTCGCCGTCGACCTTGATGATGAAATGCTCCGTCTGGCGCACCTGGAAGCGGCGAAGCTTCGCGAGGATCTTCAGATAGTTGTAGACGTCGCGGCGGTAGTCGTCGAGCTCGCGGGCGCGGGCGAGCGTCTCGTGGGCCTTGTCCTCCTCGCCGGTCTGCATGTACAGCAGCCCGAGGCTCGTCACCGGGCCCGCCAGCTCCGGCGCCAGCGCCATCGCCTCGCGGTAGTACCGCTCCGCCTCCTCGAACTGGCGCCCCGCCGCCAGCCATTCGCCGATCGTGTTCGGCAGCTCGGCGTAGGCGGCGTTGACCTTCCGCACGCGCTCAATGAACGGTGTGGCCTTCTCGCCCTCGCCCAGGCAGATGTGCCGGGCGGCCGCCAGGCTCAACGCGTCCAGGTGGTTCGGGTTGACCTTCAGGATCTGATCGAGGACGGCGGGCACCTGGTCGTACTTGCGCCACTGCATGAGGCAGACGGCCTTCAGCAGCAGCGCGTCGGTGTGCTTCGGGTTGACCGCCAGCGCCCGCCCGACGTCGCGCATCACGTCCTCGAACCGCCACTGCTCCAGCCGGACCACGCCCCGCCCCACGTAGATGTCCGGGATCCTGTCGTTCAGCTTCGCGGCCAGGCCGAACTCGTCCATCGCCTCCTTCGGGTTGTGCTTGGACAGCAGGAACGCCCCCGCCGCCACGTGCGCCGGCCAATACGTCCGGTCCGCCTCGTGGTACGCCCGCTGGAGGTAGTTGCCGAGGATGTTCGGCGCCTGCTCCGACGCCCGCCGGCCCGTCAGAACGGCGAACCGGTCGAGTATCCGCCCCAGCGCCACCAGGCTGCGCGCGTCCTGACGGTACGCCTCGCCCGCCACCACGTCCTCCATCGTGCGGTAGACGGCGACGGCGTCCTTCTTGCGCCCGAGTGTCTCCAGCAGCCGGCCCCGGGCGAGAATCGTCGGCGCCCACTTCGGACGAAGCGTGTTCGCGGCGACGGCGCCCGCCAGGGCCTCCTCGTAACGGCCGACCGTCTCCAGCACGTCGGCCAGGGCAAGGTGCCACCCGGCGTCCTCGGCGCCCTCTTCGGCGGTGCGATTCAGGGCGGCCTCAGCCTCGGCGCACTTGCCCTGCATCGCCAGCGCCTCGGCCAGGCCAATCGACGCCGAGAGGCGCATGGAGGCTTCGGATATGAGCTTCTCGTACTCCCTGGCGGCCTGGGGGTACTTGCCCGTCATGTAGAGCTGCCGGGCGGCCTCGAGCGGGTCCGCCGGGCGGGTGGCGGGCCGCGTCGTCAGGCGGGTGCTCGGGCGCGTCGCCGGGGCTGTGCGGCGGGCCGGCTGCGTGTCCTGGGCCGCGGCGCGCGGTGTTCCCACCGGCGCCAAGGCCATCGCCACGACGAGCATGGCCGCGGCGCTGAAGCTGCGCAGTCTGTTGGTCATGGTCCCTCGCGGTCCGCGGCGGAGCCCACGCGCGCCCGCCGTGCCATTATAGTAAACGCACGGCAGGCGCGGGGGTTCCAGCCTCTGTGCATCGCCGGCGGCCGCGGAGGTAGGGCGCCCGGGAGGCACACGCGTCGGGCGCGTCCGGCCCGGTGATGGCGGGCCCCGGCGGCGGCTACGTTTCGATGATCGCCCCGACGGGGCACGCGTCCACGCAACTGCCGCAGTCGATGCAGGCGTCGGGGTCGATCACGTAGGTGTCCTCGCCCTCGGAGATCGCCTCCGCCGGGCACGCCTCCGCGCACGACTCACACTTCGTGCAATCTTCCGTGATCTTGTACGGCATCTCGTGCTCCTTCGCATGTCGCGGCCACGTGCCGGCCGCCGCCACCGGGCGGCAGCCCCGGCCGCTGCGGATGGTACGAACTTCCGCCCGGGCGGTTCAAGGGCCGGGTGCGGCCTGGCGCTCCGGCCCGACGGGCGGCGCGGCGGCAAATGCGCCTTGGCAACGCGGCGGCGGCGTCAGTAGAATGCGCGGTCTTTGCCGCGGTGGGCTTGTGCACCTTCAGCCCGACAGCGGGCACGGCGGACCCCACACAACCATGAAGCGATCCTGCGCGGACATTCGCGAGGCGTTCATCGCGTTCTTCAAGGAGCGCGGGCATACGTTCGTGCCCTCCAGCCCCCTGCTGCCGGCCGAGGACCCGACGCTGCTGTTCACCAACGCCGGGATGAACCAGTTCAAGGACATCTTCCTCGGGCGCGAAACGCGCCGCTACGTCCGGGCGGCCAACACGCAGAAGTGCATCCGCGCCGGGGGCAAGCACAACGACCTCGAAGACGTCGGGCACGATACCTACCACCACACGTTCTTCGAGATGCTCGGCAACTGGAGCTTCGGCGACTACTTCAAACGCGAGGCCATCCAGTGGGCCTGGGAGCTGCTGACGGGCGTGTGGCAGCTACCGAAGGACCGGCTGTACGCCACGGTGTTTGAGGGCGACCCCGCCGACGGCCTGGCCCCGGACGACGAGGCCGCCGGCCTCTGGACCGACGTCACCGACATTGACCCCGCCCACGTGCTCAAGGGCGGCAAGAAGGACAACTTCTGGGAGATGGGCGACACGGGCCCCTGCGGGCCGTGCAGCGAAATCCACATCGACCTCACCGACGACGGGGCCGGCGGGCCACTGGTCAACGCCGGCGACGCGCGGGTCATCGAGATCTGGAACCTGGTGTTCATCCAGTACAACCGCGACGAGGCCGGCACGCTCACGCCGCTGCCCGCCCGGCACGTGGATACCGGCATGGGGTTCGAGCGGGTTTGCGCCGTCCTCGGGGGCAAGCGGAGCAACTACGCCACCGGCCTGTTCGCGCCGCTCATCGAGCAGATCGAGACGCTCACGCGCCACCGCTACGGCGCCTCCAGCGGCCTGGACGACCGCTTCGACTGCACCGGCGACGACGACGCGGGCGACGTGGCCTGCCGCGTCATCGCCGACCACGCCCGGGCGCTCGCCTTCGCCATCGCCGACGGCGTCCTTCCGAGCAACGAGGGGCGCGGCTACGTGCTGCGGCGGATTCTGCGCCGTGCCGCCCGCTACGGCCGTCAGTACCTCCACATCGACGGCCCGTTCATCTGGAAGCTCGTGCCGACCGTCGTCGAGCTGATGGGCGGGTTCTTCGGCGAGCTGAATGACCGGCGGGACTACGTCGTCGAGACCGTCCACGAGGAGGAGGAATCATTCGCCCGGACGCTGGACCGCGGCATCGATCTGTTCGAGCGGGAGGCCGACAGGCTCCGCGAGGCCGGCGGGCGCGACATCCCCGGCGAGGTGGCGTTCGACCTCTACGCCACGTACGGATTCCCGGTGGACCTGACGCAACTGATGGCCCAGGAGCGCGGGATGACGGTGGACGTCGACGGCTTCGAGCGCGAGATGGCGAAGCATCGGGAGCTGAGCGCCTCGGATGCGACGTTCAAGGCCGCCGATATCCCCGACCTGCCGGCCACCGGCGACTCCGCCAAGTATTCGCTGGACCCCATCGAGGCGAAGGTGCTCGGGTGGGTCGTGGACGGCAGGTTCGTTCAGAGCGGCAGCCTGAGCGAAGGCGACGAGGCGGCCGTCGTTTTGGACCGCACGAACTTCTACGCCGAGCAGGGCGGGCAGGTCGGGGACGCCGGGCATCTGAAGGCCGAGGGGGCGGCCTTCGTCGTCCGCGACACGCAGCTCGCCGGCGGGGGCATTCTGCACGTGGGGCACGTGGAATCCGGCACGCTCCACGTGGGGCAGCAGGTTCGCTGCAAGGTGGACCCCTCCCGCCGCGACACCATGCGGAACCACACGGCCACCCACCTGCTCAACTGGGCCCTGCGGAAGACCCTCGGCGAGCACGTCAGCCAGGCCGGCAGCGTCGTGGCGCCCGACCGGCTCCGCTTCGACTTCACCCACAACCAAGCCGTCGGCGCCGAGCAGCTCGCCGAGGTCGAGCGCCTGGTGAACGAGCGCATCCTCGCCGATGAGCCCGTCGCCACGGTCGAGATGCCGCTGGCCGAAGCCAGGAAGATCCCCGGCGTGCGGGCCGTCTTCGGCGAGAAGTACGGCGAGCGCGTTCGCGTCCTGGCCGTCGGCGGGATCCCGGAGCCCGTCGATCAGGACGGCTCTGAGGTCCCGGGCCCGGCATCGGCCGTGGAGTTCTGCGGCGGCACCCACGTCCGCCGCACCAGCCAGATCGGGCTGTTCAAGATCGTCGCCGAGGAATCGGTGGCAAAGGGCGTGCGCCGAATCGCGGCCCTGACCGGGCGGGGCGCCTATGAATACGTCCGGCAGCTCGAGGAGATCGTGCGGGAGGCGTCGGCAGCCCTGAAGACCAAGGCGGAGGACATCCCCCAGCGCCTCCTGGCGATGCAGACGGAGATCAAGAAGCTGCGGAAGGCCGGGCCGGCGTCGGCCCCGGCGGAGGCGGAGACGGACGTGGTCTTCCGCTCGGACGACGGACGGGCGGTGGTGTGCCGCGCGGGCTCGGCCGACCCGGCGCAGATGCGCAACCTCTGCGACCGTCTCAGGCAGAAGGGCGCCAAGGCCGTGTTTGCCGGCGGCGCGGGCGAAGACAAGGCCGTCCTCGTGGCGATGGTGGACGACGCCCTCGCGAAGTCCGGGCCGATCAAGGCCGGCGACTGGGTGAAGGCCGTGGCGCCGGCCGTCGGGGGCGGCGGCGGCGGCAAGCCCACCCTCGCCCAGGCAGGCGGCAAGGAGCCCGCCCGGCTGGCGGAAGCGTTGCAATTGGCCGCCGAGTGGGTAAAAGAAAGACTGTGACGGGATCCACCGTGGCGTTGCGGCGGCCCGGCGGGCGTTCAGGACGCGGCCCGGGCCGGCGGAAAGAAGCCGGCTTTTCTTGACAAACCACTGGTGGGTCCCTAAGTTCCCCGGCCACGACGGGCCGGCGGGCGGGCTCGCCGGCGTCCCCCGGGCCGGCCCGGCGGACCCAACGAGGTGAACGAACCATGCTCCCGAAACAGAAGACCTCGCGCAGTCGCACGCGTAAGCGGCGGAGCCACCAGGCGATGCGCGCCGCCAACTATGTGGACTGCCCGCGGTGCAACTCTCCAAAGCTCCCTCACGCGGCCTGCGAGAACTGCGGATACGTCCGGCCTGGGCTCAGTGTGAAGGTCGAGAAGGAGAGCTAGCCGATGCGAATCGGCATCGACGCGATGGGCGGCGATCGCGGCCCGTCGGAGACGGTGCGGGGCGCGCTGGCGGCCCAGTCGCTCCTGAACGCCGACGACCGCATCGTGCTGATCGGCGACCAGGCCAGCATCCGGCGCCGTCTCAAGGGGCATCCGCGCCGGCGTCGTCGCATCGAGGTTCGCCACGCCGAGGCGGTCATCGGCATGGACGAGCCCCCGGTAGAGAGCCTCCGCGCCAAGCCCGACAGCTCGCTGGCCATGATGGTCCAGATGCAGAAGGACGGCGAGCTGGACGCCGGCATCTCGGCCGGCAGCACCGGGGCGTTCGTCGCTGCCGCACAGATGCACCTGCGGCGCCTGCGCGGCGTCAACCGCCCGGGCATCGCGATCATCGTGCCGACGTTCCGCGGCCCGGTGGCCCTGTGCGACGTGGGCGCCAACGTGACGTGCCGCCCCCGCCACCTTCACCAATACGCCACGATGGCGTCGGTGTACCTGGAGGCCCAGCACGGCATCCGCGACCCGCGGGTGGGGCTGCTGAGCGTGGGGCAGGAGGGCGCCAAGGGCAACCCGCTGGTCAAGGGCGCCCACGACCTGCTGCGGAACGACCCGGACATTCACTTCGTCGGGAACCTCGAGGGGCGGGACCTGTTCCGGGGGGTCTGCGACCTGATGGTCTGCGACGGCTTCGTGGGCAACGTGGTTCTGAAGTTGGTGGAGGGCATGGCCGAGGGCGTGATCATGAGCCTGCTGCGGGAGCTGACCGGGTCGCTGAAGGGCGCCTGGAAGGTCCTGGGGGGCAAGATCAAGAGGACGGCCGCCAAGCTCCTGAACAAGTACGACTTCAACGAATACGGCGGCGCGCCCCTGCTGGGCGTCAACGGCATCTGCATCATCTGCCACGGCGCCAGCGACTACCGCGGCATCATGAACGCCGTCCGCGTCACCAAGAACTTCAACACACACCACGTCAACGAGCGGATCACCGAGCTGTTGTCGCGGGGCGCGGGAGCGGCGGATGACTAGCGCGGTGCGGGCGGCCATCACGGGGCTCGGCGTGGCCGTGCCCGACCGCGTGATGACCAACGCGGACTTCGAGAAGATCGTCGACACGTCCGACGAGTGGATCACGAAGCGGACGGGGATCAAGGAGCGGCACCTGGCCTCGACGGGCGAGAGCACGGCCACGCTGGCGACGGCCGCCAGCCGGCGCGCCCTCGCCGACGCCGGCGTGGCGCCGGCGGACCTCGACCTGATCATCTGCGCGACGATCACGCCGGACATGCTCTGCCCGGCGACGGCGTGCTTCGTCCAGGAGGCGCTCGGCGCCACCGACGTGGCGGCGTTCGACCTCGCGGGGGCGTGCAGCGGCTTCCTGTACGGCATCACCATCGCCAGCAAGTTCATCGAGACCGGCACCTACCGGCGCATCCTCGTGATCGGGGCCGAGTCGCTCAGCCGCTTCACCGATTACCAGGACCGCTCGAGCTGCGTGATCTTCGGCGACGGGGCGGGCGCCGTCGTGCTGGAGCCGACGACCGAGGCGGGCAAGGGCGTCCTCTACACGGTCATGCACGCCGACGGCACGGGCTGGGACTTCATCCACATTCCCGCCGGCGGGTCGCGCAGCCCGGCCTCGCGAAAGACCGTCGAGGCCCGGGGGCACTTCCTGAGAATGCGCGGGCGCGAGGTCTACAAGTTCGCCGTCGAGAAGATGCAATGGCTGCTGGGCGACTGCATGACGGCGTGCCGGATCACCCCCGAGGATGTCGACCTGGTCGTGCCCCACCAGGTGAATGTCCGCATCATCCGGTCGGCGACGGAGAGGTACGGCTTCCCGATGGACAAGGTGTACGTGAACATCGACCGGTACGGCAACACGTCGGCGGCGTCGATCCCGCTGGCGATGGGCGACGCCCGGCGCGAGGGGCGGATCGGCCCCGGTTCCACGCTGCTGCTCGTGGCGTTCGGCGCCGGACTCACCTGGGCCGGGGCAGTGGTGAGACTGTGACCGAAACGCCCGAAAGCAGCCGCACCGTCTTCCTTTTCCCCGGGCAGGGCGCCCAGCACGTCGGCATGGGCATGGATCTGTACGATGCCTTCCCCGCCGCCCGGCGGGTCTTCGACGCCGCCGAGGAAGCCTGCGGCCTGCCGCTCAGAAGGCTCTGCTTCGAGGGACCCGAGGAGGAACTCGCCCGGACCGACGTCTGCCAGCCGGCGATCTTCGCCGTCTCCGCCGCCACGCTCGCCGTCATGGAAGACCTGCTCGGCCCGCCGCGGATGGCGGCGTTCGGCCCGGCCTGGGTGGCGGGCCTCAGCCTGGGCGAGTACACGGCCCTCTACGCCGCGGGCGCGCTGGGGCTGCCCGGAATGGTCCGCCTGGTGGCCCGCCGCGGCGAGCTGATGCAGCAGGCGGCGACGGCCGTCGATTCCGGCATGGTCAGCATCCTCGGACTCGACGAGCAGAAGGTCGCCGAGCTGTGCGAGGCGGCCCGCGAGGGGCAGGTGCTCGTCTGCGCGAACTTCAACTGCCCCGGCCAGATCGTCGTCAGCGGGCAGATCGAGGCGTGCCGGCGGGTGGCCGAGCGGGCGGCGGAGTTCGGCGCCGCGGCGGCCGTGCCGCTCAAGGTCGCCGGGGCGTTCCACACCGAGCTGATGCGCCCGGCCGCCGAGGGACTGGCCACGGCGATGGAGACGGTGACGTTCCGGGATCCGGCGATGCCGGTCATCGCGAACGTGGACGCCCAGCCGTACCAGCGTGCGGCGGACATCCCCGACCGGCTCCTGCGGCAGCTCACCCATCCGATCCGCTGGCAGCCGTCGATGGAAAATCTCCTTGCGGGGGGCGCGGGGAAGTATTACGAGATAGGCCCCGGTCGCGTCCTGGCGGGACTCATGCGTCGGATCAGCCGGGAGGCAAGGGTCACCTGCCTGAACTCGCGCGAGGCGTTGGAGAAGCTGGCGGCCGGCGGAAACGGGGCGTCCGGCGCGACCTGAGCCGATGACAAGAGGCAACATGGCGGACAACAACAGGACAGCCGTGGTCACCGGCGCCGCCCGGGGCATCGGGTTCGAGATCGTCCGGGAGTTGCTGAGCCGGGGCATGACCGTCGTGGCGGTGGACATCAAGGAGGACCTGCTGGCGGAGCTGCCGGAGAAGCTGAGCGGCGCCGGCGGGGCGCTGGCGACGGCCGTCTGCGACGTCACCGACGGCGAGGGCGTGACCAGACTGATCGACGGCGTGGCGGAGCGCCACGGGCACCTGGACGTGCTGGTGAACAACGCCGGCATCACGCGCGACGGCCTGCTGCTTCGGATGGACGACGCGGACTGGGACCTGGTGCTGACGGTGAACCTCAAGAGCGCGTTCCTGACGACGCGCGCGGCAGCAAGGCACATGATCCGGCAGCGGTCCGGGTCGATCATCAATATGGCCAGCTATTCCGGCCTGGAGGGCAACCGCGGCCAGGCCAACTACTCCGCCAGCAAGGCCGGGCTCGTGGGCCTGACCAAGACCACGGCCAAGGAGCTGGCCTCAAAGGGCGTCCGCTGCAATGCCGTGGCGCCCGGCTTCATCCAGACCGAGATGACCGACGCGATGGCGCCGCAGGCGAAGGAGCTGGCGCTGTCGCTGATCCCGCTGAAGCGCCTGGGGCAGCCGGGCGACGTCGCCAAGGCCGTGGCGTTCCTGGCCTCCGACGACTCGGCCTACATCACCGGGCAGGTCATCAGCGTGGACGGCGGGATGCATACCTGACGGCCGGCGGCGAGATGGACGCGGTTGCATGCCGCGACGGGCCGAAGCTATAGTACCGCGACTCGCGAGCCGAGGAATCGGCGGCCGATCGTGTTCAGAACCGTTTTCCTGGAGACGTGGAAGTGGCAGACGAAGTCGAAGAGAAGGTCATTGAGATCGTGGCCGAGCAGATGAGCGTGGACAAGAGCGAGATCACGCGTGAGACGTCGTTCGTGAACGACCTGAACGCGGACTCGCTGGACACGGTGGAGCTCGTCATGGAGTTTGAGGACGAGTTCGAGCTCAGCATTCCCGACGAGGAAGCGGAGAAGATCCAGACCGTCGGGCAGGCCATCGACTACATCAAAGAGCATTGCAGCAAGGGCTGACCGGACACGGGGACCTTCTGCGATGCCCAAGCGCCGCGTCGTCCTGACGGGCCTGGGAACGGTCAACCCCCTGGGCCACAGCGTCAAGGAGTTTTGGACCGCCCTGCTGGCGTGCCGCAGCGGCATCCGCCGTATTGCGCGCTTCGACGCCAGCCCCTTCACCTCGCAGATCGGCGGGGAGTGCCGCAACTGGGAGGGCGTGCCGGCCGACCTGCTCGATGCCCGCGAGAACAAGCGGATGGACCGGTTCGCGCAGTTCGCCGTGGCGTCCGCCATCGAGGCCGTCCGAGACAGCGGCCTCGACCTCCAGGCCGAAGACCGCGACCGTGTCGGCGTCATCGTCGGCACCGGCATCGGCGGGCTGGAGACACTCGAAACCCAGCACAAGCGCATGCTGGCCGACGGGCCGAGCCGCACCAGCCCCTTCACCGTCCCGAAGCTCATGAGCAACGCTGCCAGCGGGAACATCTCCATCGTCTGGCAACTGCGGGGCCCGAACTTCACGGTCGCCACCGCCTGCGCCTCAGCCGCCAATTCGATCGGCGAGGCCCTGAAGGTCATCCAGCGCGGTGAGGCCGACGTGATGATCACCGGCGGGTCGGAGGCGGCGCTGACGCCGATCGGCCTGGCCAGCTTCTGCGCGCTGAAGGCCCTGTCGAGGCGGAACGACGAACCGGAGCGGGCGAGCCGGCCCTGGGACAAGGGCCGCGACGGCTTCCTGCTGTCCGAAGGCGCCGGCGTGGTCGTCCTGGAGGCGATGGAGCGCGCCCGCAAGCGCGGGGCGCGGGTCTACGCCGAGCTGGTCGGCTACGGCGCCAGCGGCGACGGCTACCACATCTCCGCCCCCGAGCCGGGCGGCCACGGCGCGTGCCTGGCGATCCGGCATGCCCTCGCCGACGCGGGCACGGCCCCCGAGAACGTGGAGTACGTGAACGCCCACGGCACGAGCACGGTGCTCGGGGACCTGTCGGAGGCCGTGGCGATGAAAAAGGCCTTCGGCGACCACGCCCGCCGCGGGCTGATGGTGTCGTCCACGAAGAGCGCCACGGGGCACATGCTCGGGGCGACCGGCGGCGTCGAGGCCATCGTCTCGGCCCTGGCCATCCATGAGGGCGTCCTGCCGGCGACGCTCAATCTCGACGAGCCCGACGAGGGCTGCGACCTCGACTTCATCCCCCACACGCCGCGCGAGAAGCGGATCGAGTTCGCCCTGTCGAACAGCTTCGGTTTCGGCGGGCACAACGCCTGCCTGCTGCTGAAGCGGTTCGAGGGCTAGCCCGCCCGCGGCGAAAGGTGCGCCCGCGCGGCGGGGCCCGTGCCTCGCCGCGTTTCGTTGCGCCGGTTTGACACCCGCTCGCCCCCGGCGGATAATCGCCTGTGAGGCAAGCGAAAGCTGCGATGACCGATTCACCCGTAGCCATGGTGACCGGGGCGGCCCG
>CAZMDT010000025.1:0-10069 GCA_964564965.1 uncultured Planctomycetaceae bacterium
GCCACGCAGAACCCCATCGAGCAGGAGGGCACCTACCCGCTGCCGGAGGCGCAGCAGGACCGGTTCATGTTCAAGATCTTCGTGGGGTATCCCACGTGGGACGAGGAGTTCGACATCGTTCGGCTGACGACGGCGATGGAGCAGGTGCGGCTGTCGCCGGTGCTGGACGGCGCGGCGATCATCCAGCTTCAGCACATCATCCGGCGGGTGCCGGCGGCGGACCACGTGCTGCACTACGCGATGCGGCTGGTGCGGGCGACGCGGGTGTCGGAGGCGGGAGTGCCGGACCTCGTGCGGGACTACGTGTCGTGGGGCGCCGGGCCCCGGGCGTGCCAGTACCTCATTCTCGGGGGCAAGGTGCGGGCCGTGCTCCACGGGCGGTTCCACGTATCGACCGAGGACATTCAGGCCGTCGCCAGGCCGGTCCTGAGGCACCGGATCATCACGAACTTCAACGCCGACGCCGAGGGCTACGACACCGACAAGATCGTGGGCAAGCTGCTGGAGATCATTCCGGCGAAGGCATCGGGCATCGCGGCCCACCCGGCGACGGCGAAGGCCGTCGCGGAGCAGGCGCCCCCCGCGCAGGAGGAGCCGGTCGATCTGCCCCTGCCACAACCGCCGGGGAAGGAAGAACCCTAGTGTCCCCCGGCGTCGAAGCGAACCTGCTTGAGGCTATAGCGAGCTGACAACATGCCCGGCGAGCTTCAGAAGTATCTCGACCCGAAGGTTCTGGCGAAGATCACCCGTCTGGACCTCCAGGCGCGGCTGGTGGTGGAAGGGTTCATCAGCGGCCTGCACAAGAGCCCGTTCCACGGCTTCTCGGTGGAGTTCGCCAGCCATCGGGAGTACGTCTGGGGGGATGACACCAAACACATCGACTGGAAGGTGCAGGCCAAGACCGACCGGTTCTACATCAAGCAGTACGAGGAGGAGACGAACCTGAAGGCGACGTTCCTGCTCGACGCCAGCGAGTCGATGCACTACCCGTCGGGCCGGCCCACCAACGGGCGGATGAGCAAGTACGGCTACGCCGGCGCGGTGGCGGCGTCGCTGGCGTTTCTGCTGCTCCAGCAGCAGGACGCGGTGGGGCTGGCGATCTTCGACGAGGAGATTCGCGCGCAGTTGCTGCCCTCGGCCAGCCCGAACACGATCAAGACCTTCGTCCACGCCGTGGACGTCAGCGCCTACAAGGCGAAGACCTCGCTCGAGCCCATCTGCCACGCGCTGGCCGAGCGAATCCCCCGGCGGGGGCTGGTGTGCCTGGTCAGCGACCTGTTCGTGGACGTTGACGGCCTGATCCGCGGGCTCCAGCACTTCCGCCATTACGACCACGAAGTGATGGTGCTGCACGTGATGGACGAGGACGAGCTGACCTTCCCGTTCGAGGGCAACACGATGTTCCGCGGGCTGGAGGAGACGGGGCGGGTGGTCGTCGAGCCGCGGGCGCTGCGCGAGGGCTACCTCGAGGCCGTCCGGGCGTTCTGCCGCGACGTCAAGCGGCGCTGCGTGGCCGCCCGCATCGACTACAAGCTGCTGTCCACGGCGGACCACCTGGACGCGGCCTTGTGCGCGTTCCTGGCGGCCCGCGCCGCCGCCGTCCGCAAGGCCAGCGCCAAACGATGAGCGAAGCCATCGGCCATCGGCGGTCGGCGGCGCTCAGGGCGGCGTTGCCGGGGGCTGACGGCTGTTCGCCGACTGCTGAGAGCTGACGATGCCGTTTGTGCATTCGGTGATATTCTGGGCCGGGCTGGGGGCGGTGTCGGTGCCGGTGATCATTCACCTGCTGAACCGCCGGCGGTTCCGCGTGCGCGAATGGGCCGCCATGAAGTTCCTCCTCGACTCGCTCCGTAAGAACCGCCGCCGCCTCAAGGTCGAGCAGCTCATCCTCCTGGCGCTCCGCTGCCTCGTGGTGCTCATGCTCGCCTTCGCCGCCGCCCGTTTCACCGGCTGCGAGGCGATGGAGGCCATGCCCTTCGGACACGGCGAGACCGAGACCGCCGTCTTCATCCTCGACGACAGCTACTCCATGGGCCAGCGGGCCGGCGCCGGCGAACTCTACGCCGCGGCGGCGGCCGACATCGTCGAGCAGATCAAGTCCGCCACCCCGGCCAACGTCGCCATCATCCGCACCTCGAGGCCCACCCCCGGCGAGGGCCTCGCCAGGCTTCAGCCCGTCACCGAGACCCAGTCAGTGAGCAACCACCTGGCCGGCCTGCGCCTCGCCGACAGCCGCGCCGACCTCGCCGGCGCCCTCGAAGCCGCCCGCAGCCTGCTGGCCAACGTCGCCGGCACCCGGCGCCTCTACGTGCTCAGCGATTTCCGCCGCGGCGACGTGGCCGAGCAGGGCCGGGCCGACGAGCTGCGCCGGCGCTTCTCCGAGCTTCGCGAGGCCGGCGTCCGGATCGTGGCGGCCGACTACGGCGCGGGGCCGCAGGACAACCTGACGATCCAGGGCGTTCGCCTGGTCGCCGGCGAGGAGGGGCGCGAGGGGCTGGTGCTCGCGCGGGGGGCGTTCAGCGTCCGGGTGTCGGTGCGGAACAACTCGCCGCGCGTGGCCCGCCAGGTGGCCGTGGCGCTCACGGGCCGGCTGCCCGGCGCCGCCGACGGCAAGTTCCACCCCGTCGCCGCGCCCCTGGAGATCGCCGAGGTCGCCCCGGGCCAGTCGCGGGCGTGCGAGTTCAAGGTGGTCATTCCCCGGCCCGGCGCGGCGGTGCTGCGGGCGGAACTGCCCACCGACGAGCTGGCCGGCGACAACGCCGCGTGCCTGGCCCTCAACGTGCGAGACGCCATCCACGTGCTGATCGTCGACGACCGCGAGGGCGCGCTGCCGCCGGAGGCGCGGGAGTCGCTGTTTCTCCAGGCGGCGCTCCAGCCTGGGGGCGACACGACCGCCATCTGCCGGACGAAGGTCGTCACCTCGCGCGACCTCACCGACGAGCCGCTCGCCGACCACGACCTGGTCGTGCTGGCGAACGTGGCGGAGTTCCCGGTGGCGCCGGCGGCCGGGGGGCTGGCCGGCGAAATGGACTGCCCCCAGCTCGCCCGCCTGGGCGCCTACGTGGCCGCCGGCGGGGGGCTCGCCATCTTCACCGGCGACCGCGTGGACACCACGTTCTACAACCGCTTCCTCTACGCCGGCGGGAAGGGGCTCTGCCCGCTGCCGTTGGCTCCGCGCCGCGGCGACCCGACGCAGCGGGCGGAGTTCTTCCGCATGGCCGTCAGCGAGGCGCCCGAGGCGCGCAACGTCCGCGGGCAACTGCTGCGGTTCGCCAGCGTCGCCGGTGTGGACATCATGCAGTACATCCGGTTCTACGCCTTCACGCCCGCCCGGGCGCCGGCGGAGGCGTCCGCGGGCGAGGCCGCCGAGCGCCCCATCGTCCTGGCGCGGTTCAACGACCCCGACCGCAGCCCGGCCATCGTGCTGCGCCCCTTCGGGCGGGGCAACGTGCTGCTGTACTGCACGACGGCGAACCGCCGGTGGACGGACTGGCCGGCCTACGGCACGGACGCGTTCTACGTCGCGGCGATGAACGACATGGCCCGGTTCCTTGCACGCTCGCAGGACCCGGGGCTTAACGGGCCTGTCGGCCAACCGTTCGAGATGCCCGTGCCCGATGCGCTCCGCCGCGCCCGGGCCGTGCTCTCGCGCCTCGACGTGCCCGGGGCCGCCGAGCACGAGTGGGACCCCGCCGGCGAGCGCCTCCGCTGGGACGACACCGCCCGCGCCGGGGCCTACGCCGTGGTGTTCACCCGCCTGGAGGAGCCGGCCGGCGAGGTGCTGTTCGCCCGCAACGCCGACGCCGACGAGGGCGACCTCGCCGTCGGCGGGCGCGACGCCCTCGATGCCGTTGCCGGCGACGACTACGTCTACGTGCAGCGCCGCGGCGACGGTTCGCCGCGGGCCCTCTGGACGCGCCCGGCGCGCGAGTATTGGGTCTGGGCGCTGGTGGCCATGCTGGTGCTGATGGCGCTCGAGACGTTCCTCGCGCAGCGGTTCGGGCACTACTCGACGACGGAATGACCGGCCCCCCGGCGGCGCGGCGGGCGGCGAAAACGCGAACGAATGAGTGATTTCCTGAAATGGCTTCTGGGCATCGGCCCGGGCGACGAGGCGGCCGACAGTTGGCGGCTGCGGTTCGTCGCGGACTACGACGACTACGTCAAGCTGGTGATGGTCGTCGCGCTGGCGGCGCTGGTGTTCCTCGTGGTCCGCAGCTACCGGCGCGAGGGGCAGACGTCGCGCCGCGGCAAGGTGATCCTCGCCAGCCTGCGGATGCTCGTGATCGTGCTGGTCTTTCTGCTGCTGCTTCGCCCGGCGGTGGTGCTCAAGTTCACCGAGACGACTTACGCCGCGGTCGTGGTGCTGCTGGACGACAGCGAGTCGATGGCGCAAGTGGACGGCTACACCGACGGCCCGGAACGTGCCCGCGCCGAGCGCGTCGCCGCGCTGCTCGGCGTGGAGCCCGAAGCGATGCGCAAGCTGTCGCGACAGGAGATCGTCCGGCGGGTGCTCGATCGGCCGTCGGGGGCGCTCGCCGAGCTGGCGCGCGACCACAACCTGCTCATCATGCGCTTCTCGCCCGCCAGCAGCGGCGACGAGAGCTACACCGAGCGGCTCCAAGTCCTCTCGGCCGTCGGCGCCGGCGACTGGGCGGGCGGGGAAGGCCACCTGCCGGCCCTGCGCGACGCACTGGCGGGCTTGAAGGCCCGCGGGCGGACCACCGACCTTGCCCGGGCGCTCGCCGGCGCCCTTCAGGAGACGGTGGGGCAGCGGGTCAGCGGCGTGGTCATCGCCACCGACGGGCAGGCCACGGAGGAGAACCCCGCCCCGGCGATCGCCCAGGCCAGGCAGCAGGCGCAGGAGCGCGGCATCCCCGTCTGCGCGGTCGGCGTGGGCGACACGACGGCCCGGCACCGCAACATCGCCGTCACCGGCGTCCGGGCAACGTCGCCGCGGGTGCGGGTCGGCTCGCGGGTGACGTTCACCGTCCAGCTCCGCCACAGCCGGTTCGACGGCGAGGACGTCGTGGTGTACCTGCGGCGCAAGCGGCCGAACGAGGACGCCTGGGAGCAGGTCGCCCAGTCCGAGCCGCTTCGGCTGGCCGGCGGCGGGGAGGCCGCCTCGACGACGCGGCCGGCGCGCCGGGGCGAGCGCCAGCCGGCCGGACGCCAGTCCGTGACCATCGCCCTGGAGCCGGATGTCCTGGGGAAGGCGTTGGGACTGTTCGACTATCAGGCGTACGTGAAGGTGCAGGACGCCGAGACGAAGGCCGACGACAACGCCGCCCAGACCACGCTGCGCGTCTGCCCCGACAAGATCAACGTGCTGCTGATCGGGCACGCCGGCTGGGAGTTCCAGTACCTGCGCAACTTCCTGCTCCGCGAGGGCCGGCCCGGGCCGGACGGCAAATGGGAGGAGGTCTTCCGCGTCACCGTCTGGCAGCAGGACGCCGACAAGGGGCTGAACCAGGACGCCTCGACGGGCATGAAGCTCGCGCGCCTGCCGCGCGACCTGGAGCAGCTCATCGGCTCGCCGAAGGGCACGCCCTTCCCCGGGTACGACATCGTCATCCTCTACGACCCCATCCCCACCGACGGCGGGTTCGACGAGCACTTCGTGAAGCTGCTGAAGTCGTTCGTGCAGGAGCACGGCGGCGGCCTGTGCTACGTAGCCGGGCAGCAGCACACCGAAATCACGCTGCTCGCCACGAAGGCCTTCGGCGACCTCGCCGACCTGCTGCCGGTCCGGATCGGCAGCAGCACCGACGACACGCTCGACCGCATCCGCCACCGCACCCCGAAGCCGTACCCGGTGTACCTCACCCCTTACGGCGTGGCGCACCCGCTGGCGCGGATGGGCGCCACGGGCCCCCGCGCCGGCGGCGTGTGGAACGTCCTGCCCGGCATCTACTGGTCGCACCCGGTGGAGAAGGTGAAGCCGCTGGCGCAGGTGCTGGCGGTGAACTCGAACCCGGTCCGCCGGACCGCTGACGACGAGCCGGAGCCCGTGCTCGTCATCCAGTCCGCCGGGGCGGGGCGGTGCCTCTACGTCGGGTTCGACAGCACGTGGCGGTGGCGCTTCCTGCGCGAGGCCTACTACTTCCGGACGTTCTGGAAGGACGTCGTCAACTTCCTGGCGCCGCTGCGGATCCGCCAGGTGGCCGTCACGACGCCCAAGCCCCAGTACGACCTCGGCGAGCGCGTTCCCCTCGAGGTCGAGGCCTACGACGAGAAGTTCCAGCCGGTCACCGCGGATACCTACGCCGTCATCGTGACCCACACGGAGGACCGTGCCGTCAAGCCGCGGCGCGTCGAGCTCCAGGCCGTGGACGCCGTCCGCAAGCCCGGCCTCTACAAGGGCGTCCTCGAGGCCCTGGAGGTCGGAAAGTACCTCATCCAGCCCGCCGTGCCCATTCCCGAGGAGCGCGTTGACGACAGCCGGATCGAGGTCGTCCGGCGGAACCCCGAGCAGAGGCACCCCGAGGCCGACGTCAGCACGCTGGAGCATCCGCTCGGGCTGGCGACGCGGCCGGAGAACTTCCTGCCGATCGAGGACATCGACCGCCTGCCGGGGCTGATCCCCTCGGGGCGGATGCAGTTCAGCCGCGAGGAGCCCCGCGGCCTGCTCGACTCCGTCCCGCTGGCGGCCACGACGCTGGCCGTGCTGGTGATCCTGCTGGCGGTCGAGTGGATCGTTCGGAAGCGATACAACATGACCTGACGCCCGCGGCGGCGGGCGCGGCGCCCCGGTGCGAACCTGCCGGCCCGCCGGGCGTCAGACAATGCGGGAGTGTGCGTCGGTGACGCCACAGAATCCAGATGCGGCTGCCCTGCTGGGCCCGGGCGTGTACGGCAAGCTCCGTCGCCTCCGGGGCGTTCTGCGCGCGCGCCTCGCCGGCGAGGGACTCGCCTGGGTGCTGATGGCCGTCGTGGCGGCCGTGTTCGTCTCGCTCGCCTTCGACTACCTCCTCCGACTCAACGACGCCCTTCAGCGCGGGATCGTGCTCGGCGGGCTGCTGGCGGGGGTGCTGTGGACGGTCTGGCGTGAGTTGTTCCGGCCGATGCTGGTTCGGATGAGCGAGGCCGATCTGGCGCTTCTGGTGGAGCGGCACTACGGGCAGCTCGAGGACCGGCTCGTCGGGGCGATCGAGTTCGCCCGCGCCGGCGGCGAGGTGCCGGAGGGGACAAGCCGGGCGATGGTGGCCCGGATGGCGCAGGAGGCGGAGGCCATCGCCGCCCCGCTGGACTTCACCCGGCTCGTGGAGCGCCGGCGGCTGGGGCGCGTGCTGCTCATCGCCGCCTGCACGCTGGCGCTGCTGGCCGGCTTTGCCCTGTGGCAGCGGGACCTCATGGACCTGTGGTTCCGCCGGAACGTGCTGCTCGCGGACGCCGACTGGCCCCAGCAGACCTACCTCGAGGTCGCCGGGCGTGACTTCCACGTGCTCCGCGGCGACAGCCTCATGATCGTCGTCTACACCCGCGCGGGCAGCGTCGCCCCGCCGCACGTCACGCTGCATCGCGTGTACGCCTCCGTCGGGCGCCCCACGGAGGACCGCGTCGAGGCCGTCGCCGAGGGCGCCGGCAAGTACGTCAAGGTCGTCGAGGCCGTCAACGAGCCGTTCGAGTTCTACGTCACCGGCGGCGACGACGAAACCGACAGGCAGCGCCCGCACGAGGTCCACGTCATCGACCCGCCGGCGCTTCAGGACGTGCGGTTCACCGTCGAGTACCCCGCCTACACGCAGCTCGAGCCCCGCCGCGTGGACGCCACGCGCGAGGTCCTCACCGTGCCCTTCAAGGGGCGCCTCCGACTCGACGCCCTGGCCAACAAGGACCTCGCCGCCGCCGAAATCCGACTCAACGGCGGCCGCATCTGGGCCAGGGGGCCCTTCGACCCGGGCGGCACGCCCGTGCCCCCGCTCGCCACGCGTCACCTGACGGCCGTCTTCGAGTTCCCCGCCGACAATGAGCCCGCCAGCAAGCGGCTCGCCTTCCACCTGCGCGACATGCAGGGGCACCCGAACCGCGGCGGGCAGGTGTTCAGCGTGCAGGTGCTGCCCGACGAGCCCCCGGCCGTTCAGATTCGCAAGGTCGGCGGCATCCACGACCTGCGGATCGTCACGCCGAACGCGACGATCCCGCTGGCCGTCAGCGTGAAGGACGACTACGGCATCGGCCTGCGGACGCCGGGCGATCGCGACGCGGGGATGATCGCGGAGGCGGCGAGCCGGCTGGGGCGCCCGGCCGAGGAGGTGCGGACGACGCTGCGAGCCCCGGCGGTGGAGCTGCGCGCGACGGCGGGCAAGAACCTCCTGCTCGCCGAGCCGGTCGGCCCGCTCGTGGAGAACCGCGTCCACCTGCGCGTGAGCGAGGAGCACCGCCTGGCGCTTGGCGGGCGGGCGTCGGCGGGGCAGACCGTTCGCGTTGTCGGCCAGGCTGCCGACAGCAGAACACCCGACTGCGGCGGGCCCGGTGTCGGCACGAGCGGGCCGCTGGAGTTCTCCGTCGTCGAGCAGAAGGATCTGGTGGACGAGCTGCTTCGCCGGCAGAAGCGCCTCTCCGACCGGTTTGCCGAGGCGGTGCATCTCCAGGGCGCCTCCTACGCGAAGACGGAGACGGCGGCGGCGTCCGACGACTTGCGGCGGGGCAGCTTCCCTGACCTTGTCGGCGAGGGGCTCGTGAGCTCGGCACGCGGGCAGCGGGCCGTCGGCGACGTGTGCGCCGGCACCGCCACCGCGCTGCGGGCGATCCTCGAGGAGATGGCCTGCAACGGCATCGGCGAGGGGAATGAGCGTAACGCCATGACGCTGGGCATCATCAATCCATTGACGGGCCTCGCCGAGCGCTGCGGGCGCGTCGTGGTGGCGTTGGGCCGCATGGCCGACCAGGGACGCCACGCCGGCGCCGACGAGGTGCGCGCCCTCGCCGACGACATCGCCGAGCAGGCCGCCGAGCAGCGCGCCATCATGAACGCGATGGAGGCCATCGGCAGGCGGATGGAGAAGCTGCGGAGCCTCCAGGTGATGGCCGACCGGGTGGAGCGCATGATCCGCTGGCTCCAGGAGCTGCGCCGGGAGATGGACGAGCACGGGCGGTCCCTCATCGAGGGATCGTTCGAGGCGCCCACCACCCAGCCGGCTCCGCCCCCCTAACGTTGAAAGGGCAGGACGATGAAGCGATGGCTGGTGCTGACAGGCTGCGTGGTGATGCTGGGGGGCGGGCGGCTGCCGGCGGACTCGCCGGCCGACGAGCCCGTCGACGCGGCCGGCAAGGCCGGCGAGTTGGCCCGCCGCCAGCAGATCAACATGCAGAACTTCAAGAAGCTCACCACCGACATGCTCAAGCTCGCCGCGGAGCTGGAGGGCAAGGACCCCGAGTCGGCGGAGATCCTCCGCGCCGTGGTGGCCAAGGCGACGGGCGAGTATCGCATCTCCGACGTGATGGACGAGGTCATCAAGCACCTGAAGACCGGGCGGACCATCCGCGCCTCCGACTCGGAGGCGAAGGTCATCGAGAAGCTTCAGGACCTGCTTCGGCTGCTGCGCGAGGGCGTGCTCGACGTCGACAAGCGCATGGAGGAGATCGGCAACTGGCAGAAGTTCCACGACGAGGTCGTCAAGCTCATCCAGGACCAGAAGAAGCTGGAGCGGAGCAGCGCCCTGCACGAGGAGGCCGACAAGATCGCCGCGCAGATCGCCGCCCTGGACAAGCAGATCGGCGAGCTGGTCGCCGCCCAGGAGAAGCTGATGGCCCAAACCGGCGAGGTGGGCGAGGGCGAGGAGGGCATCCGGAAGCTCGCCGACCTGCGGGACCGGATCGCCGCGATGATCGAGCAGCAGGGGAAGATCACGGCCTCGACGGCGTCGGCGGCGGTGCGGCAGCTTCCGGCCGTCGGCAAGATGCAGGACGAACTGGCGAAGAAGGCGGAGGGCGTTGGCGCCGACCTCAAGGCGGCCGCCGATGACCCCGCCGTGAAGAAAGCGCTGGGGCAGGGCGGCGCCGACCCGAAGGCCGCCCAGTCCGCCGCCGCCCACGTCGCCCGGGCCGCCGGCGAGATGCAGAAGGC